>JAAFHO010000002.1:25805-33425 GCA_013297575.1 Chitinophagales bacterium | reverse complement strand
GTCCTTGAAGGCGCGTATTGAGTTTGCGGAATGTGTTGAGTTCGCTTACCGGAAAATACCCATTGCGTGCAAGTACGCTGTACCAAACTGGAGAAATGTGGCCATTAGAAAGGAAAAACACGTCTTGACCTCGGCCTTCCATTTTAAAAGGCACTGCCTTATGTTTCATTATGGCACCATAAAGGGCCACAAAATACTCCGTACATCCCAAAGAAGCACCTGGGTGACCGCTTTGGACATTGAATACCATACGCAAGATGTCGCGTCGGACTTGCGTACATACTTTTTTTAAATCTTGTAATTCAGCCATGTAATAAATGGAAAGTTGATAGGGTGCATGGATATACGCCACCCGTCGGGGCAAAGGTAAAAAGATTGGCCGAAATTAGACGTAAAATTGGCGCAGGATGTTTTTTTATGGCTAAAACCCGCTACTTGGAACAAATGGATTTACACCATTCAGTGTTAAACGCGCCCCATTCGACCCACAACTTTGAAATACATCGCTACTTTTTCTGTTACTGGCCATACCATTCGCAACTCTTCTTCAAAAGCGGTTACGGGATTGCTCCCATTTTTATCGATATAATGTTGGACTGCCGACCATGAATTAAGAAATCCAATCATGGTTGCTATATCCCATTGATACACCATATACTGCTCATCAAAGGGCAATTCCTCAAAGGGGAAAGGTATCGTTTCGTATTCTTCATCAAGGAAATGCCGCTCATTATCCCAATATGGGCCAATGGTTATGCTATAAAAATGCAGCAGCGCATTTTGAATAGCAGGATGCCTAGGTTCTAGTAAGGGGTAACCAACCACTGCAATAATGCCTCCGGGGCGAACAACACGCCGTACTTCTTTATAAAAAACATCAAAATCGAACCAGTGTATGGCTTGTGCAATCACAACGGCATCCACAGAATGATCCAATAAAGTGGACTGATGGGATGGTTCTTGCCGATACTCAATATTGGGCAATTGTGTAGCTAATGCCAACTGGTTAGCACTTATATCCGTTGCTATTACCTGTTGGAAATGATTGGCTAGTAATTTAGCCATTTGTCCATTGCCCGTAGCACAGTCCCAAACCAAGTGATTGGCTGGGGACTGTGCTGCTATGGCTGCTGCCAAGGCTGGCGGATAGGATGGCCGAAAATTGGCGTAAGCATCTGAGCGACCAGAGAAATTATCTTTCATTTCGGATACCTTATTTAAGTATTTTTATGCAATTTTATTCACATGCAACTACGCCATACTCACCATCATATTCAACGTTACATCATCATTTAAACTTACGGCTTCCCAATCGCCTTCCTCGCTCAATATCAATGAATTGGCCAATACTTCGGCTTTGATATAATCGCCAAATTGATGAACCGCAGACATGATCGTCGGGTGTGGCTGCATCACCACATCAATACGGTCGATAACGTTAAAATTCTTTTCCTTGCGTATATTTTGGATACGGTTGACCAAATCGCGAGCCGTACCTTCTGCAATCAAATCATCGGTCAGCGTAACATCAAGTGCCACCGTTAAACCTGCATCATTGGCCACTTTCCATCCGGGAAGATCTTCCGTAGTGATGATAAGATCTTCGGGAACAATAGTGTATTGTGTGCCATTTGCTTCGATCAACATACTGCCTGCTTTTTCTAAAACATTGATTTGTTCGTTATTTAAAACGGCCAATTGATCGGCTGCGGCTTTCATGTCTTTGCCCAATTTTGCGCCAAGTGTTTTGAAATTGGCTTTTGCGCCTTTTTTCAATAAACCCGAGGCATCCGTGATAAATTCAATGTCTTTTACATTGATTTCGGATAAAATTAAGTCCTTTACACCATCTACTTCTGCGATAAACGCCTCATCCAATACCGGCAATAATATTTTTTGCAACGGTAAACGCACCCTTAATTTCTCCTTTTTACGGATACTCAATGCCAATGAGCAAATCCTTTGCGCGTAGTCCATTTTTTTCTCCAAATCCAAGTCAATTTTGCTCGAATCAGGTAATGTTAAATCGCTTAAATGTACCGATTCATGGCGTAGCGGCGAGCCCATTGCAATGGCGCGTTCTTTGATTGGTGCGGTCAAATTGCGGTACAACCAATCGGAGAAAAACGGTGCCAAAGATGCCGACAACTGCGACGTCACCATCAAACATTCAAACAGCGTTTCGTAAGCGGCGCGTTTGTCGTCGTTCAATTCGCCGCGCCAGAACCGCCTGCGCGAAAGGCGTACATACCAGTTGGAAAGGTGTTCATCTACAAATGATTCGAGTACGCGCGCGGCACGTGTCGGCTCATAATCATCCATAGCCGTGGTATAATCCTGTACCAAACTGTATAACTTAGAAATGATCCAGCGGTCCAATTCCGAACGATCGGCATAAGGCATCACATTCGATTCATCCATTTTCCAGCCATCGAGGTTGGCATACAATGCGAAGAAATTATAGGTATTGAACAGCGTTCCAAAATACTTGTTCCGCGTTTCTACAATGCCTTCTAAATCAAATTTCAAATTGTCCCATGGATTGGCATTAGCCATCATATACCAACGGGTAGCATCAGCGCCATAAGCATCAATGGTTTTGAATGGATCCACTACATTTCCCTTGGATTTTGACATTTTATTGCCTTCTTTGTCCAAAACTAAGCCATTCGACACCACATTTTTAAACGCTACGGAATCGAAGCACATACCAGCAATGGCATGCAAAGTATAGAACCAGCCCCTCGTTTGATCCACGCCTTCCGCAATAAATGTAGCGGGATAGGAAACATCAAATGGGTTTTTAAAAGGCATATCATCACCTGCGGCCATTCGGTCGTAATCGAGTCCCCATTGCGCATAAGGCATTGAACCAGAATCAAACCAAACATCGATCAGATCTGCTTCACGGCGCATAGGTTGCCCCGAATTGGAGACCAAAATTACATCATCAATATACGGGCGATGGAGGTCTTTGGGCATGGTTTGGTCTAGCCCCAGTACTTTATTGGCTAGTTCCAACTCTATTTTCAACTCCGGTAAAGAGCCGATACATTTTTCCTCAAAACTGTCTTCGGTACGCCAAATTGGGAGCGGCACGCCCCAGTAACGGGTACGGGAGAGGTTCCAGTCCTGCAAATTGTCGAGCCATTGCCCAAATCGGCCAGTTCCTGTTGATTCTGGTTTCCAATTGATGGTTTTGTTGAGTTCCGATAAGCGTTCTTTGGCCGCCGATGCACGGATAAACCACGAATCGAGTGGGTAGTACAAAACCGGTTTATCGGTACGCCAACAATGCGGGTAATTGTGTTTATACTTCTCAGTTCGGAAGGCTTTATTGTCCTCCTTAAGTTTGATAGCGATTTGTAAATCCGTAGATTTAAAAGCGGGATCGGATTGTATGTCTTTTGAATAATATTCGGCTTTGACATACATACCCGCAAAATCGGTGATTTCTGCTACAAATTTGCCTTGTTTGTCCACTAAAGGCTGGATAATGCCTTTATCGTTTTCAATTCCGATCATTGGAATACCTGCTTCTTTACAAGCGCGCATGTCATCGGCACCAAAATATGGGGCAGTATGTACCACACCTGTACCATCTTCGGTAGTGACCCAATCACCGGATATTACCCTAAAGCCGGATTGTTCCAATTCAGGAGAAGTGACATAAGGTAATAATTGTTCGAAGCGAATGCCTAACAGTTTTTTACCCGAAAATGCTTCACCTGCACGGAATGGTACGACTAATTTTTTGGCCGTTGTATCGTGGGGCTGCATGGGCAATTCGGCATTAGCAGCATCAAAATAAGCGGATACACGGT
Source organism: Chitinophagales bacterium (assembly GCA_013297575.1). Taxonomy (GTDB): domain Bacteria; phylum Bacteroidota; class Bacteroidia; order Chitinophagales; family Saprospiraceae; genus M3007. Next base: position 29,601 of record JAAFHO010000002.1, on the reverse strand, counting down.
CTTTTGCAAGCACAACACTGATGGGAGCACCGGTATATGGGCTAAAGGTTTTCACCTTTACATATTGTATATTAGGTCCAACGGTGAGCGCTACATTAGACGGCAAAGTCCAAGGTGTAGTTGTCCAAGCCATGATGCGTACATCTTCATTTTCATCTTCAAACAAGAATGCAGCGGTATCGTCATTGCGTACCTTAAACATGGCCACTATGGAGTAGTCTGTCACTTCTTTGTAGCAACCGGGCATGTTCAACTCATGCGAACTAAGTCCTGTACCCGCAGCAGGGCTATAAGGCTGGATCGTGAAGCCTTTGAACAAAAATGAATCGCCACTAGCGGTTCTTTTATTGTACAAACGTTGGAGTATCCACCAGCAAGTTTCGATATAGCTATCCTCAAAAGTGATATATGGATTATCAAGATCTACCCAATATCCCATTCGGCGGGTGATATCGTCCCAAAGATCCTTGTACCGCATTACGGTAGCGCGGCAGGCATGGTTATATTCATCCACCGTAATTTTTTTACCAATATCCTCCTTAGTGATCCCCATTTCCTTCTCTACCTGCAATTCGATGGGCAGGCCATGTGTATCCCAGCCGCCTTTGCGTTCTACCCGAAAGCCTTTCAGGGTATTGTACCTACAAAAAAGATCTTTTACGGTACGGGCCATCACGTGGTGGATACCGGGCATACCATTGGCAGAAGGTGGTCCTTCGTAAAAAACAAAAGACTTATTGGGGTCGCGTTGATCGACACTTTTTTCAAAAATCTGCTCGTCTCGCCAAAACTGAAGGATTTCAGCATCAATAGCGGGGAGATTCAGAGGGGATTCATATTTTCTATACATACAAAAATAATAGCTTGCACAAAAGGAGTGCAAAGGTAATTAAAAAACCCCGAATGGTTATTACACCGTTCGGGGTTCGTTATATTTACTAGGTTATAAAAAAACCGCTCATTACAACAACGCGTCAGGTGTTATGCCCAATGCGTATAATAATTATGCTGTTTATGTTAAAACCCAAATAAGACATTTTAAAAATTTAAATTAAGACGTTAAAAGTGCAACAAAGATAGAACAAACCTTACAGTTGGACACTTTTTTTGAAAAAAATAGGCACAGTTGCAAATCTCAAAACCTGAAAATTTGTGCAATAATACCCACTCCCTACTTTTTTTCGCCAAAAAAAGTAGGCAAAAAAGGCTTCGGCTGACGAAAAATGCGGTGCTTTTGCTTCCTCGCTCCGGCGGCGCCAAAAAAACTCGCCGCACTATCGAGCGGAGGCTGAGCCTCTTCAATTCCGTTTGGCTCAAACAGTTTTTGGCTTCATCCGCCTCCACTCAAGCAAAACCTGCATTTTTCTAAGGCCGGTCTTGCCACACTTGGGGCACTGTATTTCATATCAAGTCTCAAAACATATTGCCCAAAATAAAAGTGTTCAATTTGAAGACTTAAACAAATAAATTTGAAATAAGGTTTCACCCAATTAGTCCAAAAAATCTATCGTGCAAAAGCAACTGCGCGTTTTTCGCGAATTACAGTCACACGAATCTGGCCTGGATACTGCATTTCATCCTGAATTTTTTGAGAAATCAAGAAGGACAAATCGTCTGCGTATTGATCGGTTACTTTGTCTGCTTCTACAATAACGCGTAATTCGCGTCCTGCTTGCATCGCAAAGGCATTGGAGACACCGTCGTAGCTACGCGCGAGTTCTTCCAATTCACCGATCCGCTTGAGGTAATTCTCTAGGATTTCGCGACGTGCACCAGGACGAGCGCCCGAAATAGCGTCACAAGCCTGAACAATAGGCGAAATGATATTATTCATTTCTATTTCATCGTGGTGGGCACCTACTGCATTGACAACCACGGGGTGTTCGCCGTTTTGTTCGCAGATTTGCATACCGACCAAAGCGTGCGATAGTTCTGTCTCCTCTTCTGCTACTTTACCAATATCGTGGAGCAAACCGGCTCTTTTCGCCATTTTGATCTGCTTTGGATTCAGGCCAAGTTCAGCCGCCATCAAGCCGCATAATTCGGCGGTTTCGATAGAGTGCTTCAATAGGTTTTGACCATAAGAGGAACGGAAACGCATACGACCAACATAACGCACGAGTGCCGGATTGAGGCCGTGTATATTTTGTTCGATCACGGTACGTTCACCGATCTCCATAATTTGCTCTTCCAATTGCTTACGCACTTTGGCTACAACTTCTTCAATACGTTGCGGGTGGATACGTCCATCAGCGACCAAACGTTGGAGCGACAAACGCGCTACTTCGCGGCGAATCGGGTCAAAAGAGGAAATAACGATCGCCTCTGGTGTATCATCTACGATTACTTCTACGCCAGTTGCAGCCTCTAGTGCACGAATATTACGTCCTTCACGACCGATGATCTGGCCTTTCATTTCATCATTTTCAAGGTTAAAAACGGAAACGGTATTTTCAATTGTAAATTCAGCAGCCGTACGCTGGATAGTTTGAATAATGATCTTTTTTGCCTCCTTATTCGCATTGAGTTTTGCAGTAGCAATAGCATCTTTAACGATAGACAGTGCTTCGCTTTCGCTTTTCAAGCGCACTTGTTCCATCAATTGATCTTTTGCTTCTTGCTGGGTTAGTTTTGCTACTCTTTCTAATGCTTTAATACGTTCTTCATTGGCTGCATCGAGTTCTTCCTTCTTTTTTTGGATAATTTTGACCTGTTTGTCCAAGTTTTCACGGATGGTTTCGGCCTCCATTTCCTTACTTTCCAAATCCGCTTTTTTCTTTGCATATTCCTCAAAACGAGCATTCAATGCGTCATCCTCTACTTTTATATCCTTTTGCTTAGCATTCAAATCCATCTCCATTTCTTTCAAACTGAGTTGGTGTTGTGCTTTTTCGCTTTCAAACTGCGATTTCATTTCTGCATATCGCTGCTTAGCTTCTTGGATTTTCTGCTGCTTGATACGTTCGTTTTCCGCTTCTGCTTTATCCAGTAATTTATCGGCTTTAAGAGTGGCTTCGTTTTGTACTCTTTCTGCACCAAGGCGTGCCTCCTGAATAATGAGATCTGCTTTGCGGTTACTTTCTTCTATGGCTTTTTGCGTGTCTGCTTTATTGCTTCTACTAGCTAAGAACCAGGCAACGCCGCCGCCGGCTACAAGCCCTATGATGATATAAATTATTTCCATGTTATATAATTACGTTTTATTGTTTTAAAGTTAAAAGTGGTTACCCCCTAATTTGCGCTCCTAATTTTGATTGGAATGCTGTTTGGAGTTGTTGCATAATTTGATCAATATCTTTATCTTGCAAAGTTTTTTCATGGTCTTCGAACACAAAACTGACGGCATAAGATTTTTTACCTTCCCCGATTTTAGTTTGGTCTTCAAAAACATCAAAAAGATTGACTTCTTTGAGTAGTTTTTTGATCGTTTTGTTGGATAATTGACGAATTTCTCCAAAGGTCACATTTTGATCCAGCACCAAAGCCAAATCGCGCCGCACCGATGGGAAACGCCCTAATTCGCTGTATTGTACTTTATTCGTGGCGAGTGCTTTTATGATATTTTCGAAATGGAAATCAGCGAAAAACACTTCATTTTTTACGTCAAATTTTTTCGACAATGCCGTTTGGACAGCTCCGAAGGTCACCAATTCTTGCGCACCGCGGTGGTAACGCAAGGCATATTTATAAGGCACTTCCCCTTGCAAGGTAGTTTCTTGATAACCCATAACACCTAACCGTGCCAATAGGTGGTTCACATAGGATTTTAAAGTATAAAAATCTACGTTTTTTTTGC
>JAAFHO010000002.1:0-25795 GCA_013297575.1 Chitinophagales bacterium | reverse complement strand
TTGCTGCTTGGATGCCATGACTCATAGCTGTGTGCACCAGTTAGACAAATACCTAGTCGTAATACTTCGTTGAAACCAGCGGTGGAACGCTCTAGGTTAGTAGAGACTTCATCTAAAATAGTTCGTCTGTAAATTTTCCCAAATTCAAATAACCTCAAATCTGGATTTTGCCTATTCTGGTTATGGCGAATCGTCTCTAATGTACCTGATATTAATGTTGGACGCAAACAATCCAAGCCTTGGTTGGCGGTATTATTAATACGCACAACAGTACCTTCGTCGAATGGGATAAGCGCATTTTCGCCTTGATACAACGTGGAATCTGACAAAGAAAGGTTCATCGCCTCCAAAAAACCTTGTCCTGCCAACATATCAGAAACTTGGTTTCGGATCGCATCGGGGTCGGGTTTGGGCGTTATTTCCATGCTCGACCGGATACTATCGGGCATAGTTACCTTATCGAGGCCATATACCCGTAATATTTCTTCTACTAAATCAGCCTCGCGCGTCACGTCTGGTTTATTAGTAGGAATAATGGCGGTAAAACCCGTTTCTGTTTCGGATTTCATACCGATCCCCAAGGCTTGCAAAATGTTTTTCACAACCGCTTTTGGAATCGCTTCGCCAATTAAGGTATTGATCCGTTGATACGAAGCGGTGATTTGCGCTGGATGGATATGGGAAGGGTAAATATCTGTCACTGCACCAGTAATCGTACCGCCAGCCAATTCTTGAATAAGGAGAGCGGCTCTTTCGAGGGCATACAAGCAACCATTAGGATCCACACCTTTTTCGAAAGACCAAGCGGCATCTGTACGCAAGTTGTGCTTGAGCATTGAACGACGGATAGAACGCGGGTGGAAGCAGGCACTTTCTAAAAATATAGCCGTAGTACTGTCTTTAACCCCGCTAGTAAGTCCGCCAAACACGCCCCCAATACACATTGGAGTAGAGTTACCATCGCAAATCATTAAGTCTTCGGCAAAAAGTTTGCGCTCAGTGGCATCCAAGGTTTGAAATACTGTTCCCTCTGGCAGGTTTTTAACCAAAACAGTATTCCCTTGAATAGCGGATTGGTCAAAAGCGTGGAGTGGTTGTCCTAATTCAGCGCGTACATAATTGGTGACATCGACAATATTATTAATTGGCCGAATACCAACTGCTAACAAGCGATTTTTCAGCCAATCTGGACTTTCTTTGATCGTGACACCAGTGATTGAAACGCCAGTATAACGCAAACATGCGTCATTATTTTCTACTTTTACCGATATGGGTGCTTCGCCAGAGGTATGTTTAAAGGCAGTAACATCTGGCAATTTAATGGCGTGATTTGGATCTTGATTTTGACGCGCCCAAGCCAACAGATCACGCGCAACCCCTAGATGGTTGGTAGCATCTGCGCGATTGGGGGTAAGTCCCACTTCAAAAACGATGTCACTTGAGATATTAAAATGGTCTGCAGCAGTAATACCCAGCGGCATATCGGCGGGTAAAATAATGATACCGGAATGGTCGTGGCCAATGCCGAGTTCATCTTCTGCACAGATCATACCCTGCGAGGGTACGCCACGCACTTTTCGTTCACCGATGGTAAACAAAGTACCGTCTTTGCTAAAAACGGTAGCACCTGGCAAGGCAACAAACACTTTTTGGCCTTTAGCCACATTTGGCGCGCCACAAACGATGGATAGCGTGCGTGTTTGACCCGGGTGCGTAGGATCGCTAATTTCAACTTGGGTTGCTGAAAGGTGATCTGTATCAGGTATTGGTTCACAAACAGTTATGTATGCTGTGACCACTTTATCCAAATCAACAGGTGAGGGTTTTACCTCTTCAAATCCTTCCACCTCAAGCCCCAATGATGTTAATATATCAGCGATTTCAATAGGTGTATTATGTAGAACGAGAAAATCTCGTAACCAATTCAACGATATCTTCATTTCCTCTAAAAAACAGTCGTATAGTTATAGTGGGCAAAGGTAGGGTTAAATTGTGAATAAATTGTGAGTAAGTGAAGCAGAATTTAAATATAAACTTAAAGTTTTTTTATAAAAAAAATAAAAAACAATTTATGTCACAAACGGAAGTTTTATTATTTTTGCCCCTAAAATTTTTCATACCATGTCCCAAGCAAAGAAAAACAAAGGATATAATGCCGATTTTGATACATTTTGGAAAGAAATTTTGGATTTAATTGAGCCTGCTGTAGCGTTCTTTACGCCCGATTTGCATGCGGATGTAGATTGGTTCATTGGACAAATTCCGAAATGTCCTTAAATTTGCGTTCTATTTTGTACGTTTACCTAATAAAGAAGAAGAGGAAGTACTTGAATTTCTTGAAAATTATAAAATTAGAGAAGATATGACAGGCAAACAAAAGGCGATGGAATACAATAAGGGCTTCATTGATGCCCTTTCAAAGGCATGGAATGGTGAATCGGTGTCAGATATTTATAAAAAAAATGAAATGTTGGCGCATGAAAACCAAGTGATTGAGCGTGAAAAAAAAGAGATTGAGCGTGAAAAAAAATGAGATTATTCGATCTTATGTACTTCATCTTTTTAAAAATGGAGGGCAATCACCAGAACAAATATCCGCAGATTTAAAACTAGAACTTTCAGTGGTGCTTGGTATTACTAAAAAAATAATCAAATAAATGGGTTCAATACAGCCATAAGCAGCCATTTTGAACCCATTTCTTATAAATTAATCTCAACGCAATACTTCGATTAGAACCCAATTGCTAACGACTCCGTCTTAATACCCATATCTGTTTCCACCATAAGGACATATAAGCCTGAGGGATAAACAGCAGTATTCATCTCTACTGAAATACTGTTTAGGTCTCTTATTTCTTCCAAGATCGCCCCATTCATGTTGATAAGTTTCAGATTATGAATTTGATGCCCCTTCCCGATACTTACCCTCATATAATCTGAACTAGGATTTGGGTTGATATTTACTTTTATTAAATCGCTGGGAGCAGTTTCAGTGCCGCTTACAGTGCATCCATCATAAGGCTCAAAGTTACTATTTCCGTTGGAGTAACAAATAAAACGTATATCAAAGCCATCGACAAAACTTTGGCAAAAAGGAGCTTCATCTACAAAGAAATAACTGCATTGGGGGCTTGCTAAACTGTCTAAAGGCTTTCCAACTGCACCAACGTATTCAAGTATATCAAAAGGAATACCTATCACTAGTGAATCATCCGTAACTTCGGTAACACGTTGTCGCTTTAGTGTTAGGTCGCCGGCAGTTACTGCATCTACTGCATCAATTCTGTACTTAAAAATTGATCCGAACATAGTTGGCACGACCACGATATCGCCAGGAATCAGGTTAAAATCGTACATTTTAACCCATGTATTTTGAAATTCATTAAAAGCATATATCTTTTTGTCTAACTCGTAAGCAAACCGAGGCGGGCGGTCAAATGGCATATTCAAGGCAATAACCTTTTTGCAACTCTGGTTTTGAATAACAGTATCCATAGTTACTTTTTGCTTAAAAAAAGCATTGAACCCAGCAAATCCGCCGCTAAAATGGTACGTCCATTGCTGATCTTTTGTAAGCCATTGTTGCGCACCAATCTGTGATGCTGAAAAAAGAAAGATAATAAAAATGAGTAGTTTTTGCATAGCTATAAATTTAAGAAAAGTGAATACGGCTATTACGAAGAAATTGGTTTAAAGGTTGGTTGAATAATTTATGCTCTTGTTTTAAAGAGGATTCAAAAGCATCTTTTTTGCTGATGGTTACTTAAAGATTTCACAACTTGATAAAAACAAGCGGCTAAAATGTAATAAATTAGAAAAATAATCTTACTTTTGTAAACAAATCAAATTAATTATGCAAAAAGTACTGCTCCTAACGTTCGCTATTTTATCGTGTATCTTACCATCTATTTATGGACAGAGTAATGAAGAAACAGCAATATTAAATGTAATTCAGCAAGAAACCAATGATTTCACTAAACTACCATTTAACGAGGTGGCAAAGAAATATTGGATATTGGATGACAAAACATTTATCTGTGCTACTGGCCAAAATGGCGATGTGAGTTTCTTGACTAAAGAAGATATGACATCCAATGATCAGATCGCTCCAGAAGACAAAACCATTGTTGAAAAAACCAATTACCGGATCATCGTTAATGGAAATATGGCAACGGTATATCACCATCAAAAAGTGACGCTGGTTGACTATAATATCAAATTATACAGCCATGAAATCCGTATTTTAGAGAAAGTAGATGGTCAATGGAAAATTCATTGCTCTTCGGTGCAACACTATTTGCCTAAAGAGTAGCTCCCAACAAATCTTCATGCGTTACTCGCCTCCATTTCTTTCCAACCTTTTAACTTTTTCATTAATTTACACATTTTTAAGTTGAGACGGGCATTGGCTGTGAAAAATTCACCATTGAACAGTATCCATTCCTTTTCTTTTTTAACGGATTCAATATCAACGTATTGGATAGATTTTGCTTTGTCAAATGGCATTTTCCAGTATAATCCTTTATCCGTCATTGCGAAGCCCTCTTTACAATTTCCTTTGATGGATAAGTCCAGAATGAAGAATACTTTTTCGCGTCGTTGTGCAAAAAGATAATTCTTACAAGCATTGGCTAAGTAATCGCTTTGCATGGTAACGAAATTGGTATATACCATTTCTTGCTCATGATCAAAGTCTAAGTAATCAGCAATCATTGTTTTGAGGTCAGTTTTACCGGGCCTTGCTTGTTCATGGCGCAAAATGGCCTCTGGTAGTACGAAGCCATGCAGATCGGAGCAAAACTGGATAATAAAATAATCCAAAAGTCCTTCAAAGGAATGTTCGAGTCGTCGATCAATTTCTGGCAATGCAGCATCACCGAAACGATTGTAGCGAGTAGCGGTATCTGTTGATATTTGAGCAGAACGCACCTCATACACCTCTTTGAACTTAGATTGGTAAAATCGCTCTACAAACTCAGAGTAGCGCAAAATATCATGCTCTTGATCGACTCTTTCCCTCAAACTAGCAAAAAAGAGGGCCTTAACCTGCCCTGTTAGGTCTGGCTGGTTATAATCAATAGGATACTTTGGGTGATAGACCGTCGATTTTTGACCGTCAAAATGAAAGCCACAGTGGTGACAAAACACCGAGCTCAACGGATTATCTCCGTGGCAAGCAGGGCATGTTTTGGTGCGTTCGATGATATTATCTCCACAACGATGACAAAACTTTGCCCCTGGGATGGCTTCTACAGCGCATTTAGGACATACATTCATGCCGCAAAGATAAACATTTTGTTTGTATTTGCAAAATAAATTTCAAACAATTAATTAAATTTTTCTTGTCGGTTGAATCATACAATAATTAATAAAAAAACGCCCTTCTTTGTTCTGACCAAAGAAAGGCGTTTTTTTTAAGTTTTCAAGCAAGAAACGATAATTTTGCTCCTTATTTGACAGAAAGTTCAAATTCCACCCTACGGTTCTTTGCTTTGCCTGCAGCCGTTGCATTGTCACCTTTTGGTTTTGTTTCACCAAAGCCTGTATGACTCATACGATTTGCAGCAATTCCTTTTGAAACCAAATAATCATAACAAGCTTTAGCACGTGCTTCAGATAGTTTTTGATTTACTTTGGCATCACCAGCATTATCTGTGTGTCCCGAGATGCTCATGCTATATTCTGGGTAACGCCCCATTACGGCTACAATATTATTCAAAATGGCATAAGACTCCGTTTTGAAAGTTGATTTTCCAGAATCAAAAACGACACCGTAAATAGCAGCATCTAATATTTTTTTATCTTCTGCTTTTATTTCTGGACAGCCTTGGTTTTTAGCAATACCTGCCACTTTTGGGCATTTATCCTTTGGATCTTCAATACCATCGCCATCGGAATCGATACAACCGCCAAACTTTGCGGTACCAGGAATATCGGGACAAGCATCGTCTTTATCGGCGATTCCATCTTTGTCGCGATCCAAAATGGCTGGGCAACCTTTGTTTTCGATAGTACCTTTTTCCTTTGGACAAGCATCAACGTTATCCGCAATTCCATCACCATCGGTATCAGGACAGCCTTTCAAAGCAGGCAAACCTTTTGCTTCGGGGCATGCATCATCTTTATCAGTGATACCATCGCCATCGCTGTCGGGGCATCCTTTTAAACTGGCAATACCTTTTACATCGGGGCATGCATCTTTAATATCGGAGATACCATCACCATCGGTATCGGGGCAACCCACTAGATTTTTAGGACCAGCCAGTGTTGGGCACGCATCTAATTTGTCAGAAATACCATCACCATCGGTATCAGGGCAACCCATCATTTCGGCGGTGCCTTTTACATCGGGGCAAGCATCTTTTTCATCAGAAATACCATCCCCATCAGCATCTTTTACTGAATTGAAGCGGTAAGATAGGCTAGCACCGATAAAAGAATAAGTATCATTTTTATCGGGATTTCCAGCAGCGCTGATATCTTCTAGTTTGTCATTAAGTAAAAGCCGAGCACCTGCTTCAAGGTTGAGTGCAATTTTCTGGGAAAGGTCAATTTTCAGTCCAGCGCCTAGCGGGAAAACGACTTGTCCTTTAGTAACGCCCCCTGCTTCATCTTTAGCGATATTGGCCAATTCAGCGGCAGATTTTCCTGCCTTTGAGTAATCTGTTTTAGGGTTGGTAAGCGCATAACCTCCACCGCCAAAAACATAAGGAGAAATTGTTTTTTTGAAAGCACCACCTGATGCCATTTTGCGATAGCGACGACGGCCAAGAATATCCCATTCGCCTACCAAAGAGCCTTCGGTAACAGGTGAAGAGTAGGTAAATTTTCTCGTTGCTCGGTCGGTGTAGTTGGCATCATCACCGGTGAGTTTTCCTTGTATCACATTGAGACGAAGTCCGATATTGTCGTTAATATGATACCGAACTAGCCCTCCAAATGCAAGATTTTGCTCTTTTGTGTCCAAATTTTGGACATCTGTTTGTCCTTGCGAGGCTCCGAGGAATAAACCAAGTTCCCATTTTTGATGTTGTGCTTGGATATTGGTCAAGCAAGAAAATGCGGCTAAAGCCAATGCTAGCGTGGGTTTTAAATTGATTTTTTTCATAAATAATATTTTTAAATCTTTTACCTGAAAATATCGTGCCAAACTTTTATCCTTCCTTAACACCATATTTTCTCCGGCATAGTAACGGGCAAAAAATGAATAGTCACTTTTAAAATTAAAAATTATGTCATCGGTAAAACAAACTAAGAAAGAACAGGAATACTGGAGTATTCGATATGTAGAGGGGCAAACTGGTTGGGATATTGGCGCAACTGCACCAGCACTTAAAGCGTATTTTTATCAGATAGTTGATAAAAACACGCGAATTCTTATACCAGGCGCTGGTAATGCATACGAGGCTGCCTACCTATGGGAACAAGGATTTGAGCATATTACCATTTTAGATATTGCGGAAATACCGTTAAAGAATTTTGCAGATCGAAACCCAAATTTTCCAAAACAACAATTGATACAAGCCAATTTTTTTGATCATCGGGGCGAATACGATTTAATAGTAGAACAAACCTTTTTTTGCTCGTTTGTGCCTACGCCCGAAAACAGAAAATTGTACGCACAACACATGGCTTCTTTGCTGCCAAGTGGTGGAAAATTGGTCGGATTGTGGTTTGACATACCTTTAACAGGTGATATGACAAAGCGGCCTTTCGGTGGCTCAAAAGAGGAATATTTGTCCTATTTTACACCCTATTTTGAAGTTAAAACTTTTGAAAAATGCTATAATTCCATAAAACCAAGACACGGAAATGAGTTTTTCGGGATATTAGTCCGAAAATAACAACGAGATCGTTTTTACAGTTTAAATAAACCAGTCACGCTACATCTAGATATGATGTAACGTGACTGGAAAATAATAATTATATCGCTTGAATTAAGTCGTATTGGGTCACAATGTGCATCCCTCCAGACATATCATGCACGATTACCGCTGGAATCTCCTTACTGATATAACGATTCAGTTGGCTGATCGGTGTGGTATCTTTTACCGTTGGAAAAGCAGTACCCATTACTTCTCTGAGCGGGCGCTCTGAATTATTTAATGGATTTTCAAGTAGAATATTCAGCACCTGTGTTTCTGTGATTGATCCTACAATATTGCCTTCATCGAGTACAGGTAATTGGCTTAAATCATGACTTTTCATCAAATTGAAGGCAGAACGAACGGAATCTTTTGCCTCGGCAGCAAAAAACTGGCGGTCTTTTTTACGCGCAATAAGATCACTTACGGTGAGTTCGTCTTCGAGGAAACCGCGTTGGCGCATCCAATCGTCGTTATATACTTTTCCAACATAACGGCTACCGTGGTCGTGAAAAATAATTACGACTACATCCTCTGGTTTGAACTGATGACGCAACTGATAGGCAGCCCCCATTGCGCTACCGCAGGAATAACCCAAAAGCAGCCCTTCTTCGCGGGCAAGTCTGCGTGCCCACAAGGCGGCATCTTTATCGGTTACCTTTTCGAAGGCAGTAATCACTGAAAAATCTACGTTTTTAGGCAAAATATCTTCGCCAATACCTTCTGTGATATAAGGATAGATCTCTTTTGGGTCAAAAATACCGGTTTCATGGTATTTTTTAAAAACAGAACCATAAGTATCTGCGCCCCATATTTTGATATCTGGATTTTGTTCCAATAAATATTTTGCCGTACCACTCACGGTTCCACCAGTACCAACACCTACTACAAGATGGGTAATTTTACCATCCGTTTGTTTCCAAATTTCAGGCCCTGTACTTTCGTAATGCGCTTGGCGGTTGGAGAGGTTATCGTATTGGTTACACCAAAAAGAATTAGGAATTTCTTTGCTTAGACGCTCCGCAATAGAATAATAAGAACGGGGATCCGAAGGCTCTACATTGGTCGGACATACGATCACTTCTGCCCCTAAAGCCTTGAGAATGTCCACTTTTTCCTTCGACTGCTTATCTGTGGTGGTAAAAATACATCGATAGCCTCGTACACATGCGACGAGTGCAAGCCCCATTCCTGTGTTACCCGAAGTGCATTCGATGATGGTACCACCGCTTTTGAGATCGCCCCGTTGTTCGGCATCATCGATCATTTTAACAGCCATCCGATCTTTGATACTATTGCCGGGATTATAAGTTTCAACTTTACCCAGCACTAGGCATGGGAATTCAAGGGCTACCTTGTTTAGTTTGACCAATGGCGTATTGCCGATGGTTTCCAATACGTTATTTTTGTACTGCATGTTTTGGATTGATTCGATTAAACAAAATACGAATCTATATGGTTTGAATAAATGATTAGGCTAAATAATTTGGATGCTGGGGAACGATAAAACAATAACTTCCCCCTTTTGGCTGATTCCTTTCCGCTCATTGTTCCTGAAGATGACCGAGCATAATATTGCGTACTTGCTCTTTAAGCGCGGGTACATCTTCGTTTTTCAGGTCTTTTGTGGGGATTGGGGTATCATAAACAATATGGAGTGTGCCTGGGCAAAGATCAATTTTACCTGGACGGCAAATACTACTGATATTTACGATCGTCATGGGCAAAATAGGTGCGCCCATTTGAACAGCAATTTTGAAGGCGCCATCATAAAACTCCGCAATTGGGTCATTTGTTTTATTTCTGCTTCCTTCTGGGTAAATAAATACGCTGACCCCTTCTTCCACTTCTTTTTTAAGCGCTACGACACTTCTGGCCCGACTAATAGCACTTTTACGATCTACTGTAAGGCACATTTTGGAAACAACCCACCCAAAAATCGGTACTTTTTTGAGTTCTTCTTTGGCTAAAAAACGAAATATACCCGGAAAAACAAAGGCATCTGCTACAAAATCAATGGATGTATTATGGTTTCCTACAATAACGTAGGATTGTTTTGGATCAAAACGATCCAATCCGTGGGCTTTGACGCGAACGCCAGTAAGGATGAAAAATATTTTTGAAAATGGGTGGTGTAAATACCAAATATTACGGCGCAAGGCTTGTTTACCTTGTACAAACGCCATATTTACAAGGATATAGGGTATGCTAAGCAGCATCATGATTAGGAATAAAAGCATTCCATATACCGCCCAAATAAATCTAAATATACTCATTTCAGGCGCAAAAGTAGTTATTTTTGTCGATTTATTCGAATTATTTTTCTAATAACGCATCTCTAACACCTCTGTTTTTCCAACACCTTGGGTTACTGCAATATAAAACCGGCCAAAATCAAGATCTGGAATGTTTTTATAACGGATAGATGCGGTTAAGTTGTTCAGCATAACTGGAACGGAATTTTGGTGTCCAATATAAAAAATACGTTTTCCACTGCCCATTTCTAGGTTTTCGGCCAACCAATCGTTTTGTGCTTCGAAAGGGAAATTTTCCATGACAGGATCACCAGCCCATCGTCGAACGGCTTGTGCTGTTTCCAGTGTCCGTTTGGTATTAGTGGAAGCAATTTTATCGAGTACAGCATTATCCATTACGCGCCCAAGTCGTTCAGCACGTGCTTGTCCCTCTGCCGTAAGCGGAGGATTGTCGGCAATTGTCTTATCTTTTTCACAATGGCGTACAAGAAACAAGGTCATCCAACCCTGTTCGCCATAATGAGGAATGGGTCGGCTAGTACCATCTGCAAATTGAATAACACCTTCTTTTGTAATGGCATTTACCTGTGGCAATTCTAATTCAGGCATTTCTTGCATTGTTGTTACGGGTGCTGCTTTTGGCGGCGTTGGGGTATTTTGACATTGGGTAAATAGTAGTAAACAGCCCAATGAAAAAGTAAATATTTTTAACATAATTTATTCAAAATCAATTACTTAATAAAAAATTATTTAAAAACTTTGCCAGCGGTTTCGAGTCAAAAAAGATGGCAATTTTAGGCCAAACGAGCCGCTTTTTTGAGTTCGATGCAGCGCATCGGACGAAAAAAATGGCGAAGTGTGGCCTAAAATTGACCTTTTTTGACCGAAATGGGAGCGGCTAAGTTTTTACAAAAAAAAACAAGTATTTTGCGATATACCTATTTTCGCAATGCAAATTTACACTATTTTTCAAGGTTTTGCTAGTGCAAACGAGGTTGGAAAGAAAACGCTTAATACCAAACAGTCACATCTCCTGTAACCAAGCCTACAGTGCCATCAATCTGCTCGTATTGGGCATACCAAGTAAATACACCTGCGGCGGCGGGTTTGTTTCGAGCATTGCCGTCCCAACCATGTGCGAGATCATTGGGCGGGAAATCTTTTTGGGAAAACACCAAACTGCCCCAACGGTCGAAAATTTGCCAACGAAGGATACGGTTGATACAAGGCCCTGTATGGATGACCAACAAATCGTTCAGATCTGCACTGTTTTTTGGGGTAAAAATATTGGGAACGTACACTCCACAATTTCGATTGACAAAGACCCTCACTATATCGGTTGCCGTGCATCCGTTTGCATCCACTGCTACGAGTTGGTACAATTTGCTTTGAGCAGGTGTAGCGGTGGTTATGGGGCAATTAACACAAGAAAGATCAGTGGCTGGTATCCATTCCCAAGTGAGGGGAATTGCAGGGGTACCGACCAGTTGTGGTTGTAATACAGCGGCGCCACCTAGTTCAATTTCGACGACCTCAGGTAAGGTAATGGAGAAAAAAGGTGGCTCTGTGAGTATCACCTCAATGTCCTTGCGACAATTATTCCCATCTCCAATAGTCCAATTATAAGTACCCGCAGGTAGGTTGCCGATATAATTGTCATCTGGCAATAACATATCATCCAAAAAATAAGGAGGCCCAATACCTCCGGTAATGGATTCAAAAAATATTGCCCCATCTGTTGCGCCAAAACAGGATACTGGCTGTGCTGATACTTCCACTTCCAGCGGAGCAACCCCACCGACGGAGGTACTCGTCGTAATGCTACAACCATTTAAATCTGTGATGGTTACCGTATAGTTGCCACTGGCCAACCCTTGAATGGATAATCCCGTTTGGCTATCACTCCAATTGCCGGAATAAGTCCCTGTGCCGCCTGTTGCAATTACAGCAACGGCACCTTCATTCCCCGCACAACCAGCATTGGTCGTGTTTACGGCTGTAAAAGTAAGCGGGAGTGGTTCTGTTATGAGGATATTTTCAACAATTGCGCAGTTGTTTTGGTCGGTTAGGGTAACGATATAGTTGCCAGTGGAAAGGTCTTGAAGGCCATTTGTGGTGGCGTTATTCGACCATTTATATGTGTATAAAGGTGTGCCGCCTGCTGGTATTGTCGTGATTATCCCATTGGATGCACCGTGGCAACTTACCATTTCTGTTGTATAATCAAGGGTAAGTGGCGAAGGAGCATTGACTAATTGAGTGGCTGTAGTCGTGCAGTTTTGAGTATCGGTAATCGTAACGGTATAGGAAGCCGCAGGTAATTGTTGAACCGATGGCGTATTAAATCCTCCAATACTCCATTGATACTGGTAAGTGGGTGTTCCACCTGTAGGTGTGGCTATTGCGGTACCATCAGTGGAATTATGACAGGACGTAGGTGCGGTTGCCAAAGACACTGTTAGCAATGGTGGCTCCGTCAGTTGATAAGTAGCCGTTGCTGTACATAAATTAGCATCCATAATGGTCGCTGAATAACTATCTGCCGTCAATGAAGAAATTGTATTGCCTATTTCCCCTGTATTCCACACTATTACGGAAAGTGGCTGCGTTCCGCCCATTGTGGTGGCAGAAAGACTGCCATTCGCCCCACCGAAACAAGATATATTATTACCCGTAATAGTTAATGCTAGTATTTCTGGTTGGGACAATATGATATTATCAGTTACCGAACAGTTATTTTGGTCGGTGGCGGTGAGTTGATAATTTCCTGCTGGTACATTTTGCAATACACCGTTAGTGCCATTCGGTACTGACCAAACGTAATTGATGGTTCCAGTTCCGCCCGATGAAACCACAGCAATGCCGCCAGTACTATCGCCATAACACGGAATTGGGGTAAAAATATAGTTTATAATCAGCGCATCAGGCTGGGTAATCGAAATAGAATCGGAGCGTGTACAGCCATTCGCATCTGTACAGGTAACGGTATAAACGCCTTGTTGAAGGGCATTCTTGATATTGCCAGATATACCATTTCCCCAAGTAAAACTATAGGGCGCTATACCGCCTGAAGCGATGGCCTGAGCGGAGCCATCCGAGCCGCCAAAACACGTAATATGAACTGCTGAAAGGGTTATTTCAAGCGAATCGGGTTCGTTTATGAGCAATTGTTGGGTTTGCGAGCACCCTTTTGCATCCGTTACCGTAACCGAATAAGGCCCTGCGGACAAGTTGGAACGACTAGCCGTAGTTACTCCATTTTCCCAAATATAGTCAAAGGGCAACGTCCCTCCCATCACGGTTATGTTGGCAGATCCGTTTTTCCCATTGTAGCAGGGTACATCTTTTGTATTCCAATTTAAAAGGATCGGAGGAGAACTATTGATCATTGCGTTAGCGGTATCGCTACAACCATAAACATCGGTAGCAATCACTTCAAAAAAGCCTTGTACGGTAGTGTTTATCGCACTATTTGTACTTCCGGTGTTCCATAAATAAGTATAACTTCCGCTACCAGTAGTAGCCACCACATCCAAAGCGAATACATTACAAAATAAGGTATCGGAAAACGGTAAAGTTACTTGAGCAGGCACATATGCTGGCACATTTACACCGGTGACATGGGTCAAACAATTACCAAAATTGATTTCAACAGCATAATTTGTAGTAGTGGTCAACGCATTTGTTTGCAATTTCCATTTATTAGCCCCTGTATCTAATATTACTCCCGCAGCATCCTTCCAAGTGTATATGGCATTAAAAATAGCGGCAGTTTCCAGTGTAATGGTAGCATCACAGCGGCGGGTATAACTAGCGGTTACACCGGGTAGTAAAATTACGGTTGCCGATATATCTTTTGTATTGTTACAAGCATCCACAACGCGAAAAAAATAGGTTTCTAAGGCTTTAAGGCTATCTACTGCGATTTTACGGTCGTTATCCAGGTCGTAAAAAGTACGCAATACAAGTCCCGTTATACTATCAATTACTTCAAGGTAGAGCGGTGCTTTACCTCCAATAATCGTCACCAATGAACCCGCCAAACTAGTTTCTGTGCAGGCCACTGGTGTGGTAATCATCACGGAATCAATGCGGGCCGTGCCAGATGGATCTACAATAAATGAAATAGTGTCAACTGGACAAGTAAATGTACCAGGTTTAAGATATACTTCGTAGGAATTGCCCGGTATAAGATTACAAATATTACCGCCCCAATTGGCTACACATTGTGGGCCATTAAAACCTGGACAATCAAGTATATAAAAATCGGAATTACTTTCAATATTTAAGCCAAATCCTGCGCCCCAACTAGCCCATTCGGAGGGCGTTCGCGCACCCGACATCTGTACGCAACCGCCGTTGGGGCATTCGGGCATTTGAACCGTCATTTCGGGTTTCCAATCTGGCAAAACCAGTGATTGCGACAAACAATAATTACTGCTATTCAATGTCCATGTACCGGGGCTAATATCCGTAAACAAACCAGTAGAATCTTGGTACGCAACGCTTCCGATTAGTTCAAAAACAGGCGCGATTTCTGGCGAAGGAGATAAAGAGGCCAATACTTGATAACCTGTTTGGCAAATACCATTTTGGATAAAAGAAGTCGTTTTGAGTGCTGTATTCAGGTTAAAATCATTATTGGTAAATAGCGTAACCTGCACTACTGCTGCACCGCAAACACCATGTGTAGCAGTAACAACATACGTTACTCCAGCGTTCAAATTGGTAAAAACACCTGTGCTGTTTGACGCAATTATGATACTGGGTTGAGTGGCCAAGGCTATTGTATATAATACGCCTCCTTCTATGCTATAAGGTGTGGGCGGCCCGCCGTCGCATACATAATTGGAGCGCATTCTTGCAAAAATGGTATTACACGACTTTTGGATGGACATATCGGGCAAAGTATCCTTACAATTGATGGTTACAGTAGCGCCGCAAGCGTCGGTGACAAGGAAAGTATTTGAACTCGAGCCTGATGGAAGCGGAAAAGAGGCAAAACCAGGCTGAGGTAGTATAATCGTAGGTGCACTTGGGCAAGTGGAACAAGTGACACTAGCAGGAAAAAAACTAGTGAGCGCCTCAATACGCACGGTTTGAGCCAAACAATCGAAATAACCTTTTCCGTCAATACATTGCACCTCGAGTGGAGGGCTTATATTGCCACAGGCGTCTATGGCGCGGAAAGTGTAACTATTATTTGCACTCGGAGCAGGTAATCCCGAAAAATTGCCATTGGTACCACCTGCCGGATTGGGTTGCCATTGGCCTGCCGCATCTTGATAAAAATAGACATAAGGTGCTACTCCGTTTGCGGTATTGATGGTTGCCATACCTGCATCACAATCCACACAAAGCACCTCTGTTTTCATACAATTGGGCGTTTTTGTAATGGTATTGCCACAACCGTCGGTGATGCTAAAAGCCCAACCGGGGCACAATTGCTGAAGGTTAAAATAACCGTCGGGATTAGTGACCGTTACTCCCGCAGCAGTAGCACTATATAAATAGGGCGGCTGCCCTCCAAACCAATAACCAGGATCATTGGCGTGTAATCCTTGTCGGTCGGTAAATTGGACGCATATTTCATTAGGATTAGCCGAATTATCGCAGCACTCTGGCGTAAATTCAACAGGGCTAATATCAATAAAACCACAATATTCTGTAAAATTATTACAAGCATCATATACACGCAGACAATAGTTGCCTACAATGGGTGTAAATTGCGGATTACCTTGCAATGCAGAAAATGCACCGCCTCCTTTACTAATGGCGTATTGATAAGGCGGCAAACCGCCCGATGCCTGCGCATATACACCACATCCTTGGGGTAACCCAAATAGGGATGGACTTTGGTAATTGCCTTGTACTTCGATGGTTGCGGTAATGGTGGCCGTATTAGGGCCATCGGTAATAGTGATGTTTTTAACTCCCGATGCTAAATCCGTAAAAGTATAGGTGGATGCGGCTGAATAATAACAAGTACTGCCGTTGATTTGGTAGCAATAAATAGGCGTGCCGCCGGAGACTGTTACTGTAACAGTACCATTGGAAGAGCAGCCAGCAGGTGTGGAGGTGATATTGCTGATCTGCATTTGTGCCAAAAGGGAGCTACTTAGGAGCAACCACGGCAATATTAGCCCAAAAATGCGCATGTAGAATCGTTGTGGGATGGCGTTTAATCGGATTAAAAAACAAAGATAGTGCAGAATATCAAAAATAGTGCCATGTAATATTGGGTTTAACAAACTGGTATATCCTTTTATTCCATTCACGAACTAAAATGCAGCATTCACAAGTAAAAACACCTCATTTAAACATTAGGGCTTGCCATATTCAGAAAAACACTTACCTTTATCAATACGAACCTAAGGTATATTTACTTTTGAGGTTCAATTCCTTCATTTTTCTAACAATAATTTTCTGCAATGAAAAAAACATTCTACGCATTATTCGCCATTTCGGTAGTCATCTTCGCTTGTCAAAAGGAAAAGAATGCTACCACCCTTGAGATCCACCCAGAAGATTTACCACAGGTCAATGTTCTTTCACCCAAAACGGTTGATATAACGGTATTCGATTTCAACAGACCACAAGCCTCATTTTTAACAGGGTTAGGTGCTCCTCAAAGTACTTTTAATAATAATCTTGCTACACTCGGTAAAGTACTTTTTTATGATAGGAACCTGTCTAGTACCTACACTGTGTCTTGCGGGTCATGTCACAAACAGACGAAGGCATTTGCCGACGACAATCGCTTTAGTAAAGGTATCAATGGGCAGTTGTCCACCCGAAATTCCATGGCATTGGCCAATGTTTCTAATTTCAAAATGCACTATTCTAGTTTTGATGGAAAATCCCCATCTTTACTTTGGGACGGCCGCGCATCAAGTGTAGGCGCGCAAGCTCCATTGGCATTACTCAACCCACATGAAATGGGTATGGACTGGAAGGGTATTGTAGATCGAGTGAACGCATTGCCGTACTACAAACTGTTATTTGCACAAAACTATGGCGATACGGAGGTTACAGAAGCACGTATCCTAAGTGCATTTTCTGAATTTGTGGGTGCGATTAGTTGCCAAAACTCAAAATTGGATATCGCACTTAATAGAGTCAATGGTAATATTGTTGGTACGAGCGAAGAAATTCGATTCACTGTAGTTCAGCACGCCTATTATGGCACAAATGATACTATTGGATCGGATACAACAATAGTACCCTTAAAAGACTTTACCATACAGGAATTACGCGGTCGAGATATATTTGCGGCCAGTTGTACCAAGTGCCATTCTCCGGTACGCAGTTTCCAAGTGGTATTTGAAGCGAATAATGGCCTCGATATCAACTACTTGGACAATGGTAAAGGCAGCATTACATCAAAATCTAGCGATATGGGCGTTTTTAAATCGCCTTCTCTGCGCAATATTGCATTGAGTGCGCCTTATATGCACGATGGACGATTTGCTACTTTAGAGGAAGTCATTGATTTTTATAGCGATGGTATTCAGCCACACGCCAACCTTCATCCTTTATTGCGCCAACCCGATGGTAGCACTAAAATGAACTTTACACCCGAGCAAAAAAAGGATTTATTGGCATTTTTGCAGACGATGACCGCAAATGATATTAGCCATGATAAGATTTTTAGTGATCCTTTCCAGTATTAGGCATGTAAAAACAGGGTTTTCTTAGAAAAGGTGCAGCGCACCGCAATATTTGTAGCAATGGTGGGATAGCCGCGTTTTGAAGGTGCAGCGCACCGCAATATTAAATTTAACGTTACGGTGCGCTGCACCTTCAATCTTGATTTCACCGATTTTTTGCTACAAATATTTCGGTGCGCTGCACCTGAAATTTTTATAAGAAAGCCCTACATGATAAAACCCTCGACCTAATTAGACATTAGGCAGAATTAGATTTTAAGCACTTGAATACGATTGTCGGGGCTGGGTGTATCGCCCCGACAATATCCAAATATTCGGTACGTGTTCACCTCGATTCGCAGCGGTGGTATTAAAAAAAACGTTCACTTTCTCACATGAAACCTATACTTATACTTGTTTTTGGACTATTTCTACTCCCCTGTATACTCATAGCACAACAGGTCGACACTGTAATGATAGTACAAAAAGATACAACAATATATTTGGCACGACGCTTCACTATTCAAGCAGGGCTGCCTTTTCTTCCCAACTGGGCAACAGGAGGTTGCTTGGAATGGCGCATAGGATCTAAATCCGCACTAATTTTAAACGGAAGCCACTTCCAATATAACAATCCCAAGGATTATTTTTATAATTTGAAAAATTACGATGTAAAAGTCTTTTACACGCTCGAAACCGTCGAAATTAAGTTTGATTATATACCTTTTAAGGTCATTAGCAACAAGTCTAGGTATGTTAGGGGCGAACCTGTTGAAAAACTACCCATTTATATTCCGATCAATAGTTGGCAAGGAAGTCTCGGATATCGTTTTTACTTGACCGCGCCCACGCGGCGATTGATAGGTTATTTACAACCTTCTTTTTCAATTGTTAACTACCAATATGCGAAAACCAAACAATCAATAACAGATCTCAGTAAGAGTTATTCATCCTTTAATAGTGGTGTATATCCTAATAGTATAGTGACAATTGTAGGAACAATAGAGCAGGTTCAAACGACTCAAATCCGCAGAAAAAGGAGTATTATTTATGGTTTTTCGTATGAAACTGGCATCGGATACCGCTTTAATAACCGTATATCATTAGCATGTAGCGCAGGATTATTATTTAATCCTTTTACTTCTTATGATCTGACCCCCAATCCGATACCATCCCAGTTTTTCCAATTATATGGTAAAGTAATGGTTGGCTATGCTTTTGGTGGTAGATTGATGAAGATTAGGCAAATAGAAGATAACTGATAAGCAATGAGGTTGATATTTATTGTCGGCGTGACTTCGAAGTCACACCGACAATTGGTTCATTATCAACTGTTTATATTAAATTAAAATACTAATACCCAAACACCTCTTCCAAAGTAAGTTCTTCTACTTTTCCAATCTTTTTTAGGTATTTAAAATCAATGCGCTCCCGCTCGCCCAATACGAGCCAAGTGTATTTACGACCTTTGATGTACTTTTTTTGGAAAGCAATCAGGTCGTCGTTGGTGGCTTGTTGGGTATGTTCAAAAATGCGTTTGCGCAGGTCTTCATCAAAACCCTTATCGCGGTTGGAACGCCAAGTCCAATACAATTCATCGGGGGCGATACGGTCGGCAGCAATTTGTTTTACTACACTCAGCCTTGCTTGTTCCATTTGTGGTGCAGAAACGGGCATATCCTCCAAAATTGCCTGAAATGCTTCTGTTGCCTCGCGCAATTTATCGGGTTGTGTGCCTACATACGATTGTAAAAAGTGCGCGTTATTTTTCTTCCCGGGTACACCTGCGTACGCGTACGTAGAGTAAGCCAGCGCGCGCGCCTCCCGAATATCCTGATAAACGATGGACGACAAACCATATCCAAAATACTGGTTGTACCACTGCGCAAACAAGTATTCTTCCATGTTAAACTTTGGCGTTCCTTTTGAAAACAACAATAATTCGATCTGAACCATCGGGAAATTTACAAAAAGCACCTTATTTTTAGTCGTTGCTTGCTCTTTGAACTTGCGCGAAACAAGTGGTTTTTGTAGTTTATCCGGTGTAATATGGTGCTTTTGCAACATTGCTTTGGCCTTACTCACAGCCTGTGGACCAGTATAATACACCTCATGCTGGAACGTTGGTAGCGACTGCAGCAGATCTGATACAGCAACAGATGGAATAGCCATTAATTCCTCTTTCGTAAAACGATTGGTAAATGGCGATTCGGTACCATAACGTGCATAATTGAGCATAGCCTTAAAGAGCACCGTACGCTTGTCCATTTTATTATTACTACGGCGCATGAGTATATCTTCCACCATGCTTTTAAACGCTTGGTCATTAGGCTGAGCGTCGTTGATAAAATGCTCCATCAAAGCAATGGCTGCTTCCATAGACTCAGGAATACCACTCAGCGAAAGATAAAAACGCTCGTCGCGGCAAGTTGAAGTACAACTCACACCCAAGCGAAAGAACTGCTGTTTCAATTCCATCGCCGTATATTTGGATGTTCCCATAAATGGCAGAAACTGCTCCAAAAGGCTCAGTTTGCGGTCGCCACTTTTACCCATATCAAAGCAATAATCAATACGGAAAATGGGGCGTTTGGCCTGTGTTACCGCACGCAATTTCACATTCGCATTGATCATTGTCGTTTTGATTAACTTTTTAAAATCCAAGAATTGGGGTTCAATATCTGGGGTTGATTTGCTCAAAAATTCTTGTGCAAAATCGGAAGGATCTTCACGGTTGAGTTCCACGGCAGTAATCGGTGGTTTGTCCACCTTAATTACGCTATCGTCCGGACCGGTATGTTTGTAGATCACCGCACAATTGTCGGGGCGCAGCAGGCGTTGCGCATAATCCATAATTTCTGCTTTGGTAACTGATTCGTAACCTTTCCAACGTTTCAACATATCGCCCCACTCAATACCCAAAATATAAGCAGAAGTGACCACAGCAGCGCGGGAGTCATTTTTCTCAAAACGTTTAAACTCACTGAGTTTCATGTTTTTGACAACGGCTTGGGGCAACCAATCGTGGAATTCGCCTTTGCGCAATAGTTCAATTTCACGCATCAGGATTTGCTCTACTTCCTCCAATGATTGGCCTTCGCGGGGTTTTCCATAACAATAAAAACCACCATAATCCTCCATGGCGCGTGGGTAAGCATAAGCCTCTAGTAGTTTTTGATCTTGTACGATATGCTCGTCAATCAGTCCTACTTCACCGTTGTATAAAATAGCCGCTACGATAGGAGCCAATACAGCATCGCCGGATTTAGCGCCATCAATACGCCAGCCAATTTCGACCCAAGGTGCTTCGGTACCATACACGTCCTTTTTTTGGCGTGATTGTAGTTCCGGTTGTGGTTCATACTTGAATTTGGGTTTTTCTTTTGGTATAAAACCACCAAAATGTTGTTCCGCCAAACGCACGGCTTCATCAGGGTCAAAATCGCCGCAAAGGATAATTCCGATATTATTGGGGATATAATATTGGTCAAAAAAGCGATAAATATTGGTTTGAGAAGGATTTTTCAAGTCTTCACCGCGCCCCAAGGTCGTTTGTGTGCCATACGGGTGCGAGGGCGTAAGCATGGATTGCATGGTACGCAGTGTTTTGCGAAAATCCTTGTCTTGACTAATATTGTACTCCTCAAAAACAGTTTCCAATTCGGTATGGAACAAGCGCAAAATAGGCCGCCTAAACCGCTCGGCCTCGAGTGCAAACCACCGTTCTAATTCGTTGGCAGGAATATCGTTGACATACACCGTTTGTTCCACCCAAGTATAAGCATTGGTATCTTTAGCACCAATGGCGCTCACCATTTTGTCGTATTCGTTGGCAGCGGCTAATTTTGCGGCCTCGAAAGACAATCGGTCGATTTCGGCATAAAGTGCCTTTTTCTTTTCCGTGTCTTTTTCGGCGCGGTGTTCTTCAAACAATCGCTCGATTTGGTCGAGTATCTGTTTCTCCTTTGGCCAATCGAGGCTACCAAGCCGGTCGGTGCCTTTGAACATCATGTGCTCAAAGTAGTGGGCCAAGCCGGTAGTATCGGCGGGGTCGTGCTTAGAACCGGCGCGCACCGCTATTTCGGTGTAAATACGCGGTTCGTCGCGGTTGACGGACATAAATAATTTGAGGCCGTTGGACAGGACGTATTCTTTTAGGCCGATCGGGTCATTCTTAAAGGAACGGTACTGTATTGCTTTGTGATTATGTGCTTCGTGCATAGTGCTTTTTAACGTTAGTTTTCAAAAAATGGTTCAAAAAAAATAAGGTGAATTCCGCAAAGGTAAATGAAATTATGTATTTGAAGACAGCGATATTATTTATATCTAAGAAACACCAGATCAGTTACCTTTGCCTAAAAATTTAGAAAATATGACACAATACTTGAAATTCGCCATTATTATTGCCCTCTCGCTGTTACAAACGCGTGCAACAGCCCAAACAGTGCAGTTATTCTATGTAAACCCTAATGACACAGTTTTTGTTTTTGGCGACAAAATCAATATTCGCGAAAAACCCGCTTCGGATGCAAAATCAGTAACTCAATTGAACATCGGTGAAATGTTGATTGTAACCGAAATCACCGAAACACAAACTACCCTAAATAATTTAAAAATGCCTTGGTACAAAGTGCGCTTCAAAGGCCAACAAACGGGTTATGTTTGGGGTGGTTTGATCTCTGTTACGGGTCTTCAAAAAGTGGGTGATGTACAATTTGTAACGGGAATTGTGAAACAAAACACAGTAACCCAAACCGATGAAAGTTTGACCGATTACCAAGTGGAGATGCGCGCTATTAAAGGCGGCGCTATCGTACATAAAGTGAATACAAAAATAACTGGTTCTGGTTATTTCCACCCCATGGAAACCGAAATTGGCGCACGTGGCCTCAAAGGGTACAAAGCGATTCTTGGAGTTACGCTTTCTTTTGATGCTTGTGGCTATCCCTGGAACGATTGGCAGGTGTTATGGGATGGTAAACAACTTTCTTCATTACCAGTATGTGTCTCTGTTGCAGACGGAGGCGTTTTTTCCCATACAGAACGCTACGTTTTTCCACAACCATTAAACGATTATGAAACGGGACATTTCGGCGACGAGTCACTGTTATTTTTTGCCATTGAGCACAACGAACGCGAAGAGCAAGAAGATGGTTCTTGGGACGAAAACTCTTGGGTACGCGCTCGTTTGATGAAAAAAGTGGGCGATAATTGGGTAAAACCCAAGAATATGAATGAGCCTAAGCAATAGGGTTGGACAGGTTGTTAAGTACCTCCATCGCCTCGGAAGCGCGTTTTTCCATGACAAAAATATGGTCATGGTAATAACCTGCCACCACATTGCAACTGATCCCGACTTGCGTAAGTGCTTGTGAGAAGGCCGCTGTTAAACCCACTGCCTCCAACGATGAATGTACCGATAACGTAATCCAACTCATTACACTGCTATATTTATAACCATGCAAATCGGCATCTTTTTTTAAGCAAACGACGGTAATACCTTCCGTTTCTTTAAAAAAGAATAAAACATGACCGAGATCTTGTGGTAACTCTTGAACGGTGGTAAAAACAAATTGGCCGTCGTTCAAAATGGGTTTTAGGGTGCGAAGTAGCACTGTAAGGTTTTGTTCGCCGCTCATTTTTGTTGTAAAAGTTGATTTATTGTTAAGTATTTGGACATAATTAATTGGCAGAAATGAACGCAGGTCTTTTCTGCCAATTAATTATGTGCGTTTCATTAAGTTCAACCCTCTTAGGGTTGCGAAACATACACTTACACATCGAACCCCGAATTGCATTCGGGGCTAATCATATTTGACCCTTATCAGGGTCTAGATTCACGTAAGTTGATGAAATTAAACCGAAAAAGCGCCCCAACAATAGGCCAATTTCGATAATGGAACACTTGCGATAACTGAATATTTGCACAAAACCTACTGTTTTAGCGCATCCTATTTACCCATCAAAGCGATTGGGATTAAGCCATTTAATATCCATACTCAGTTTATTTCGCCCAATTATTTCGGAAACTAACAGACCCGTAGCAGGCCCCAAACTTAGCCCCATCATGCCGTGTCCTGTTGCCATAGTCACGTTTTTCAGGTTATTTAACCGCCCGATATAAGGCAGTCCATCGGGTGAGCAGGGGCGCAAACCACTCCAAATTTGCTCTTTTTGCGGTAATTCAACTGCGAGTTCGGGGTAAAACCGTTGCACGCCGTTGACGATACCTTGCACTCGATTCATATTAATGGAAAGGTCGATACCCGCAATTTCCATCGTACCTGCACAACGCAAAGCATTACCCATTGGTGTTGCAGTAGCCCGTGCTTCGAGCATAATGGCGGGAATATTTACTTTTGGGCCTAATCCGTCAAAGAGCATACTGTACCCTTTTCCGCCCTGCAATGGCACAGAAATACCAAGTTTTTCGCTTAAAACGCCCGACCAAGCACCCACTGCCACTACTATTTCGTCGAAATTATATTTATCCTTTGCGGTCAATACACCTGTAACCGCATGGTTTTTTATTTCAAAACCTGTAACTGGCGTGTGGTATAAAAATCGCACACCTTTATCTGTCAGGTACTTTTTTAAATTTGACACCAATAGATTAGGGTTCAAGTGCGCATCACCCGGGTAAAACACACCTCCTATGGCATTGACTTTTGTGTTGGGTTCTAGTTTTTGTACCTCTTCCGCACTGAGTACATGGGCTTCAATACCTGCTTTATTGGCAATGGCCGCGCCCTCCGCTTCTTCGTGCGCCATGGAAGGCGTTTGGTAAAGCATCATCAAACCGCGTTCGTGCCAGCCAAAATCAAAATGGTTTTCCTTTTGAAAATCCTGAAACATTGCTTTACTCAAAAGGCTAATATCGCGGAGTATTGGAATAGATTTTTGCACATTGGCCTCTGTGGCGTTTTTGTAAAACAACCACCCCCATTTCAACAAACTGCCGCTCATGCGCGGGCGTATATAAAATGGACTGGTCGAACTGAGCATCCATTTTAGCCCTTTGGCGATCATGCCCGGTGCTGCCAATGGAATAATATGACTGGGGACAATCATCCCAGCATTGCCGTGCGAGCAACTGTCCAATAAGTCACTTTGTTCCAAAATAGTGACGGAATAGCCCATTTTTTGGAGATAATAGGCAGAAAACAAACCATTGATTCCACCTCCTATAATACCTACTTCCATTGTTAATTTAATTGTTATATCACCTGAAAACCATAAGCATACGGGTCGTCTTCGGGATCAATTTTTATCGTATTATAGCCATACACCCGCGCCCACCCTTCTATACTGGGCACAATAGCAGGTTGATCTCCAATGGTGGTGGTGCTTTCCACACGTCCAATAAATTTAGAACCAATAATACTTTCGTGGATAAAATTTTCGCCTTCTTTTAAGCGGCCTTTGAAATACCACTGCGCCAATCGCGCCGATGTACCCGTACCACAAGGCGACCGATCAATCGCTTTATCGCCATAAAACACTGCATTCCGAGCCGTAGAAGTGTTATCTAGGGGTTCTCCTGCCCATAAAATATGGCTTAAACCATTGATCGTAGGATTTTGCGGATGCACGAAAGTATATTTTTTATTCATGTCCACGCGCATTGCACGCGCCCACGCCACCAATTGCTCCGCTTTGAAATGTTGCAAACCAGCGAAGTTTTTCTGAGGATCAACAATGGCGTAAAAATTACCACCATAAGCCACATCCACGGTCAATTCACCCAAATCTGGGCAATCAACAGTGAGGTTTTCGGCAGCCAAAAAAGAAGGAACATTAACCAGTTTTACCGATTTTACCTTGTTGCCTACTTGCTGGTAAGTCACCAATACCAAACCCGCTGGCGTTTCCAACCGCAATTGGCCCGCTATTTTAGGCACGACCAATCCTTCTTCAATGGCAATCGTGACGGTGCCAATAGTGCCGTGGCCGCACATGGGTAAGCATCCGCTTGTTTCAATAAAAAGAACAGCCACATCATTAGCAGGGTCGTGTGGTGGGTACA
>JAAFHO010000198.1 GCA_013297575.1 Chitinophagales bacterium | reverse complement strand
TACATTTTTGCAAGCCAAACCGTCGCGTGATTGGCCGTTCTGACGAGGCATATCGCCCAAATCAAACACACCGCCCAAATCCACAAAGAATGGGTCATCCGATGGGCCGCAATATACTTGTTCGCCCGTTGATGCATACGCAATGCTCTTTTTTACCAAACTCTCGTAACTGCTCACACCCAAACCTACACCAGTTTTGATACTGCGATCGCCGATATTGTTTGGCGGTACTGGCCAGTTGACCAAAATAGGCACAAATGACTGTCCTCCATTGTCTGAACGCGACAGGGTATAAGTCGTTTTGAGGTTTTGTTTGCCCAAACGAATATTAAAAAACGTAGTAGGATCCTCATTTTTGATCTTAAACTCGAAACGATAGATAATTTCGTCGCCTGGCTTGCTGGCATTGTTATCAATGTGAATTTCGTAACGAATATTTTCGCCAAACGAATAATAATTGGGGCCACCCTGCGGCAACTGAATTGGAACATACGTCGCAATAAGGGTAACGGTATTGGGTTTATCGGGGCTGCGGAACGCATAAACGTCTGCATTATCGGCCAACGGATCGTCCGCAATAAGCGGTGCTTCTCGGTGGCTGGAGGCCATTACTGAACCTGCAAAAAGGCAGCAAATGGCTGTGATGATATTGAATATATTTTTCATTATTTTTGTTAAATTTTAAGTTTCACCTTCAAAAAAGGCATAAAAGTGGCTCGACGAGTTGTGCTCGCAGATCAAATAATATTTTCCTTGTATAAATTTTGAAAACTAATCCCTACTACGATATAAATGGCTCGCCCAATGAGCCACTAAACACTAGTTGGATTCCGTACCGCTCCAAGGCGCGGCCAAATAAGGGAATGTTGTTTTGAATGGGCGATCGTTTTTGCTCACACCTGTTTCGTACGATAGCACATTGACCAATTGGTTGGTCACAGGCGAACCTGCTGGTTGGTAATCATCGTACCAAAGGCCAATAGCCGCCAATGCCGCACCTGCAACTGCTTGTAATTCAATACGTGTTACATCATCTTCTAAGCGGCGACCATTCGGAAAACCATCCATATTTGGTATGGCTTCGATATTGGTATTGGTATTAAATGGTGCTTGGGTAAGTCCCGCTACTGCTGCTGCAATAATACCATCGGAACTAAAATTAACGTCATCGCGCTGAGTGACTGGGGTAGCCATATTTAAGCGCAACATATCTCCGCCATTTGGCAAAAAATTGTGGATAAATGGTTTGCCTGCTGCCAATGGATTACCGTTTTTGCCCGTCGCCAATTGGTATGGACGAAAATTGGGTACGCCTGTATGGAATATAGGCCAAAGATCCACCGAACGCGCTTTGCCTGCGCCTGGCAACAATAAAGTACCAAAAATAGCATCATCCAAGGCCGTACCTGCCAATGCTGGATTGCCTT
The DNA here is from genome assembly GCA_013297575.1 of Chitinophagales bacterium. Classification (GTDB taxonomy): domain Bacteria; phylum Bacteroidota; class Bacteroidia; order Chitinophagales; family Saprospiraceae; genus M3007. Next base: position 7,442 of record JAAFHO010000198.1, on the reverse strand, counting down.
TGAGGCCAAATAAACCGTCTTTCCCGTAACCAAAATCAAAAGAACCCAGTGATTTGCGCTGAATCCTCAACTTAGAGAACGCAGGTACCGCACCGCCAAACAATGAATTGTCCATATACAACGACAACTCAGGATTGAAAAAATTATTATCCAATTGCGTATCGGCCAATTCCTGATAAGGTGTTAGTGAATTCCAGTAGTCTTTTTGGCCAATTGGCACCACTACTTCATTCGTCAATGGCATACCCAAACGGCTGACTTGGATCCAGTTGCCATTATCAACATAAGAGCCATTTGTACCCAATGTACGTGTGGCCGGGCGGCTTGCGCTGGCCCATACACCGATCACATAATTTGGATCGAGGATATTCATTGGCGTTGCAGATGCACCTACTTTAAGGAGCGTTGGAATCGGAATTTGCAAACAAATAGCGTGTACATTGAGTTGGCTCAAACCATCGCGGGCTTGTGAGCCTTGGCGTGGCATATTACCCAAATCGAACACACCACCTAAATCCACAAAAAATGGATCATCGGCAGGGCCGCAATAGATTTTTTCGCCCGTTGTAGCATTTACGATCGCTTGTTGGATCAGTGCATCGTAGGTGGTGTTGAGTCCTGCGCCACCTTGAATAGAGCGTTCACCTACATACGGTGGAGGTACGGGGCCATTGTTGTAAATGGTCGTCCATGTGGTACCGCCATCCATACTGCGCTCGCATTTGTACTGTGTTTTTAGGTTTTCTTGTCCGAGGCGGATTTTGAAAAACGTTGTAGGATCTTGGTTAGTCCGCGTAAAGGTAAAGCGGTAAGTCACCTCATCACCTGGTTTGGCGGCATCATTATCCACGTGAATTTCGTAGCGGATATTTTCTCCAAAATTGTTAAAATTGGGACCGCCATGCGGCAATTCGCCCGGAATATAACAGGCAATAATGGTAATGGTATTCGGGTTATCGGGGCTGCGGAAGGCATACACATCGGTATTGTCCGCAAGTGGGTCATTGGCAATGAGTGGTGCCTCCCTGTGTGAGGAAGCCATCAAACCTACCGAAAAGGCAACACAAAGTGCCGCCAGCGAAGTGAATCGCCGGATAGAATTAAATTTTGGCATGATAAAAAATGTTTGGTAAAGTAAATGTAATTTGAATGATTCGGGGGACTCTTACATCATTTACGAGTAAGTGGTAGATTTGGTTTTTTTTAGGGAGGATTTTTTTTGAAAAAAATTTTCGTTCGACGTTTCGCATCCCACGGGTTGCATCCGTGGCTATTCATGTTCAATTCCTCCGGGATTTTTTTCAGGGGTAACAATTGAAATTTAATTACCAAATTAAAAAGAACACACTTTGTTTTTGTTGAAATGTTTTTAATTTTGGCTGATTATGAGCATTTTCTGCCCTGTACATTCAATCCATGCATATTCTAATACCAAATGGTAGGTTTTACCCTCTTTGCGGAGATAGGTCTTGCGCTATTCTTTTGCCACCCAACCTGTAATGAGCCTAATTCAGAACTCAAGCTAGTCGCAAATACAAGTTTGATCTTCCAATCTAACCGCCTGAACATTAAACGCGCCAAGAGGGACATTTCCAGCGGGGCAGATCGTCAGGATGCCTGTATTACTGGTAAAATTTATTACCTGATTGGCTGCACCAGTGTTGTATGTCAAGGAGAAAGGTGCAATACCAGTGAGGCTGACGTTCAAATCAATACACTGACCTTGGCAGAAATTCATGTTCGGTACCGAAAAAGCAACTTGGGGCGCGTTACCCCAAACAGCCGAAATATAATTATTAGAAATATCAAAACATGGATCTTGTTGACTTGCAGCACCGTTTATATTATTACCTGCCACACTAAAAATATAATAGTATGTTCCGAGTTGCATAGTACTGGGATTGTAACTAAACGAAGGTGTGCTGCTCGAAGCGACCATTGTTTGTAGCGGTGCAGCAGGGTTAGTACACATGATATATTGCAAAATATCGTCCGATTGTAAGTAGGTTCCTATTGCTGGGGAAAATTGTACAGGTTCGGGCATGCAAACCTTTAAAAGGGGCGAATATGCCATCAATCCAGCGTTTGTAAGACATATACAAGGTAAAGTCACGCCCGGTGGAGACACCGCCAATCCCCACAAAACGCCAAGATTATTAGTGTATCCAGGCTTTGCATTAAAAACCGGAACTTGAGGGGTAAAGTTGTAGCCTCCTGATGATTGACATAAAAGGATCAGTTCATTATTAGCGGGATTGTAACGCAAGATTCGAGTGGATGCAGTCGGAAATGCATCTGCCATATATACAAGGTTATTGGCATTAGATATTCCGCGAATGGTAGTAATACTGAGACTATTTGTGGGTAGCGAACCCCAAACCGTAGAATTGGCAGGATTGGCGATATTCACCTTCCAGATTTGGTGTGGGGCGTTCAGAGCCATAGAATAGAGCTCATTGTTATACACATAAAGTTGACCACCATATAAAGGGAACAAAGTAGGAAAATCACCCAAATAGGTAACTTGAAAGGTAACTGGATTCATTACGTATAATTGCCCATAAAAGGATAAGCCGCTGGCAAAATAAATCAATCCATTCAAACTGGCATAAGAGTATGAAAATGCGGGAACTGGAGCAGATCCTAAGTAGTTCATATTCGTATCATATAAATCGCTGGCAGTCAAAAATCGCTGGTCTGGCAAAAAAATCTGGTCATAAGGTAAGCTGTTTGTTAAGATCGGACAATAGGAGCAATCGCTAAGGTCGATAGCGAACAGATCATTAACTCCGGTGAAATTCAAATTGTGTGCGTAAATAATTTGCGCCCGAACTGAAACCGGAGCGGTCACCAAGGCAAAAAATAAAAAAATGGATACCAGCCGAGTAAAATATTGCATAGGACAGAAAATAAAAAAGTATATGAAAATAACTGTAAACTCAAAAAATAGTTTTGAAAGGAAGGAATAAATTTATATTAATTTTGTCCTATAATTCCGGCTATGTTCAGAATTCTCTGTCAAGGTTGTGAGTTAGATAGTAAACGAAAGGTTTAGTGAGCATTTTTTGGCCTAACTACCCCCAAAATTTACCGAACCGATTATGCCAAAAAATGAGAACGGCTACCCGCTAGATTTTAATTTCGGAATCAAATTGTAATAAGCCTAATTTAAAACTCAAGTTAGTCGCAAATACAAGTTTGATCTTCCAATCTAACCGCCTGAACATTAAACGCGCCAAGAGGAACATTTCCAGGGGGGCAGAGCGTCAGGATACCTGTATTACTGTTAAAATTTATTACCTGATTGGCTCCTCCTGTGTTATATGTCAAGGAGAAAGGTGCTACACCTGTGAGACTGACGTTCAAATCAATACACTGGCCTTGGCAGAAATTCATGTTCGGTACCGAAAAGGCAACTTGTGGCGCATTCCCCCAAATAGCCGAAATGTAATTATTAGAAATATCAAAACATGGATCTTGTTGACTAGCAGCACCATTTATATTATTACCTGCCACACTAAAAATATAATAGTATGTTCCGAGTTGCATAGTACTGGGATTATAACTAAACGAAGGTGTATTACTCGAAGCGACCATTGTTTGTAGCGGTGCAACAGGGTTCGTACACATGATATATTGCAAAATATCGTCGGATTGCACATAAGTTCCTATTGCCGGGGAAAATTGTACAGGTTCGGGTATGCAAATCTTTAAAAGGGGCGAAAATGCCATAAATCCAGCGTTTGTAATACATGTACAAGGCAAAGTCACGCCCGGTGGAGACACCGTCAATCCATACAAACCGATAAAGAATAAATTGGGGTATCCTGGCTCAAGATTAAAATATGGGGGAGCAAACCAATTATTACACAAAAGCACCAGTTCATTTGTTGCTGGATTGTAACGGTGGACATTAGTGTAACCTGCAGATCCATCTGTAATATACACTAAGTTGTTGGCGTAAGCCGTTCCGCGAACGAACAAGGTACCGAAACCGTTAGAAGTAGTTGGCAGCGTACCCCAAAGTGTAGAACTGGCAGGATTAGCGATATTTACTTTCCAGATTTGATTTCCAGATTCAGCAAGTGAATAGAGTTCATTGTTATAAACATACAAATTCCCGCCATAAGCCGGAAATGAACCAGGAAAATCGCCCAAATATGTTACTTGCGAGGTGACAGGATTAAATACAGACAATTGCGCAATAGGGACTCCGCCGCCAATATAAATCAATCCGTTTAGACTGGCATAAGAGTATGCAGATGATGGAATTGGGGCGGATCCTAAGTAGTTCATATTCGTATCATACAAATTACTGCCATATAAAAATCGTTGATCTGGCAGAAAAACATGGTCAGGACCTACTGTAGGTGTTAAGACTGGACAATAAGAACAATCGCTGAGATCTAAAGCGATCAAAGAACTGCCTGAAGGATCTAATGCATTTACGTATAAAATTTGCGCCCGAACTGAAACCGGAGCGGTCAACAATATAAAAAACAAAAAAATGAATACAAACCGCGTAAAAAATTGCATAGGACAGAAAATCGAAAAAATATAAAAAGATAATTGCAAAGTTAAGAGCTATCTTTGAAATGACGGAGGCGTTGCAGGCGAAAAACACCAGAGAAAAGCCAAATTGTATGCCTTCATCATTTCGTTTAAACGGCGCGCAATTGACTATATGTTTGATAACCAGGTTGCACAGGGCTTGCGATGACAAAGATTTGTGCATGCTCGCTGGCTTCAAATACCAATATATCCGTTTCTGTCACTTGCACAAAATCGGATGTGTGGGCCATATTGTCTTGAATCAGTAGTGATCCTTCCAGCACATAGATCGAGTATATGTTTTCTTTTTGTGCGGCGCGTTCAAAACGGCTTGCATTTAGTTCGATTTGTTGTACCTCAATGCCGGGAGTGTCCATGCGAAAAGGACTTCCATCACCCACCAGCGTTTTCACCAGATAGCCTTCACCTGTTTTTTCGGGAAATTCAGCACCCTTATAATCGTCGTAAGAAGCCGCTTGTTGTAAGGTTTTGTTCATGTTCGGGTCAAACCAAATTTGAAACATTTCGGCATCTTTCCCCATCCATTCGGAGTGGCTGATCCCGTTTCCAGCCCGAATGATCTGCACGTCTCCCGCTTCCAGGTCGCGCCATGTTTTAAGTTTAGTATCGTAGTGGCGGATTTTTCCTTTGAGCACAAAAGAACAGATTTCAAAACCCTGATGCGGATGTAAACCAATGGTGCTGTCCACCACAGCACGGGCATGTGCCCAGTAAAACAGGTTGGAATAAGGGCGAATCGCTGAATGATCTTTGGGGAAACCGATGGGCTTGTTTTCTATAATTTCACCGTCATTAAAGGCGCCATAGCCTTGTTTTTCTTTGGGTGTGATGTGTATTGACATGTTGTGTGTTGTTGTTTAAGGAAAAATAAACAGGATTTTTGTCGTTTTGTTTTGCTTGTGCCTTACCCCAAATCCCACGTCCACGGGTTTCACCCGTGGCTATTCATGTTCAATCCCTCTGGGATTTTTTTGGAGCAATAATTAAAATTTTATTACACAAAAACCTTTTTCATGTTTAAAATTATTAATACCTGACAAGGTTTTATCACAAACCCCGGAGGGATTAAACTCGAATAGACACGGGTAAAACCCGTGGACGTGAGATTTGGGGACATAATAACCATTTTCATAACAACGATAGTGCTTAAACTTATACGCTACGCTATGCGACGTCAGCTCTACTACCCTAACCACCTTATTCCAAATACTTTTCATCAAAATCAACACCATGTTCTTTTAATAGATCTATCAATTCATCCCTAAAATCTTTCTTTTCATGGTGTTTTTCTTGATTTCGTACATACTCAATTAAATTGCTTTTTGCGTCAATAGAATAGGTAAAAGCCGAATATCCATTTTGCCAGCCCCTGAAATATGGAAAAACACCTTTATCTTTAATAAAACTTGTAGTTCCTAATTTTATATCTTTTACCAAATTTGCCAACGCTATAGAAGGATGTAAACTTGTTACAATATGGATATGATCTTCAACGCCATTAACACGGTATAAATGACATTTTTTATTTTTTAAAATTCCCCAAATATCATTTAAAAGTTCAGGACGGGATGCCTTATCCAGCGTTTTTTCACGGTATTTTGTACTAAAAACGATCTGATAAATAATTTGTGTATAGGTACTCACGATCTTAATTTTTTTGCCCCACATAAGGGGACGGTGAATGATATGATGATGATATGATTTTCTTCTTTATGTTTATTAATAATTAATCCCTCTCGCATTCCAAATCCCAGGGGTTTCACCCGTGGCTATCCATGTTCAATCCCTCCGGGATTTTTTTAGGCAATAATTAAAAATTAATTGGCCACAAAAAACCTCTTTTCACTGCCCATCATCACTATTTGATAAATTTCACCACAAAACCAAAATCCCGAAGGGATTGAACTTGAATAGCCATGGGTGAAACCCATGGAAAACGGAAAAAGGGTTTCATGTTCAATCATTTCAGGATTTTATGAGCAACAATCACAGTTTATCTAATTGACTACCAATAATTTAATGTACATCCAGCACAGCATTGTGAAGTTTTTCGCAATGCTCATAATCGTCAATACCAATAGCCAGCAGATAATTATGCCCTGGAACGGGCACCGTACTACTGGATTCATTTGCTTCGAGACCTATATCTTTGTTTTTGGCCATTATGGCGCAAATATAGGTAGGGTTATTGATATTTGATATATTTGGTGTTTGCAATTTACAAACAAAAAAAGCGCAGCAGTCCACCCGAAAGTGTCTGCTGCGCTTTAAATTTTTATTGATCTAAAACCACTACTTATTTGTTACCCACCTTCAAAGCATCAATCTGTTTTTGTTGATCGATCATTAAAAGCGTCAATTCTTCTATTTTTTGAAGGAGCAAACGATTCATTTCGCCCAATTCAATACCACCATTTTCCTGTACTTCTGCCACCGATGGAATACCCGGTAAGTGTTTGTTCGCAGCAATATAAGCGGCAGTTTCAGTCAGGTTGGGGAGTAGGTAATCCGCCTCGAACACATAATCTGGCCAATTGCCCTGCAAGGCTACTTTTACTTCTGTGGCTACAATACTGCCGTTTACATACAAGGCGTGTGTGCCAGGCGTATTTGCGCCGACAGTGGTACCAATGGCCACTTTACCACCGTTCAAATTGGTATTACCGTTGATATTGGCTCCATTTTGAACTGTTAATCCGCCATTAGCACTGGTAGCACCTTGTACCGTGGCATTGCTTTGGAAAAAAGCCGTACCAGTCACCGCCAACGTTGCACCTGCGCTCACCGATCCGCCTAAAAAGGACGCACCTGCCACATTCAAATTGTTGCCTGCATTTACTGCACCTGTCAAAGTAGAAGTACCCGCCACA
>JAAFHO010000199.1 GCA_013297575.1 Chitinophagales bacterium | reverse complement strand
CCCCCAACCGCTACACCTATACCAACTACTACAACACCAGTAAGTACAGCACCAGTCCCTACTACCGCACCGCCTGTAACGGCTACACCAATAAAACAGCAGGCTGCTGCCAATCCGGGTAGTACGCCCACACCGCAACAAAGCCAACCGGCAGCAGCCACGCCGCAACAAAGCGCCAATACCGCTCCCAAGCAGACCATGCTTTATGTCACCATTGACCAGTTAAAAATGCGCAAAGAACCCGGACTAAAAGGTAAATCTATTGGGCAATTGGATCTGTATTCCCAAGTGTATTTTACGGGTGAAAGAACCGATTGGAAACAAGAAATTAGCCTTGGTAAAGAAAAAGTAACGGACTGCTGGGTAAAAATTAAAACCAAAGAGGGCAAAATAGGCTGGGTTTTTGGAGCTGGAGTCAATTATTATAAGGAAAAACGGAAAGGGGTAATTGAATAAAGTATTTGATGTAGTTTAAATGTTATTCCCAAAACATGCATACATATTGTTGATAAAACTGTTGTACGCTCTTTATGAATGGTGTTGGAATAAAGGTACAAATTTAGGCTTCAGATTTTGGTCTCAGATTTTCTGTTTTTTTGCGCGAATAGCCGACCTATTTAAGTGGAAAAAGAGGAAATATGAGGGCAAAAGATGTGCATCAATCTGTACCTTTATTTCGACACCATTCCTTAAATCCAAAAAAAATAAAAAAATACTACACATTCATCAATTATGCCTACTTTTGCGGGCTTTTTGCAAAAAGCAAATAATATTTCACTAACAAAAATCAACAACTCAACGGATGAGTACTTTAGTTTACATCCTCCCATTGTTCGGCGTTGTCGGCTTGATCTACATGGCTATTTTACAAAGCTGGGTAGTTAAACAAGATGCCGGTAACGACAAAATGCGTTTTATCTCTGATAGCATTGCTGATGGTGCAATGGCTTTTCTTAAAGCGGAATATCGTGTACTTTCTATTTTTGTTGTCATTGCCAGTATCTTATTGGCTATCTTAGGCACACAAGTAAATACGAGTCACCCGCTTATCGCCGCAGCCTTTATTATTGGTGCCTTGTTCTCCGTTTTAGCGGGTTTCTTTGGTATGCGTATCGCTACAAAAGCAAATGTGCGTACCACACAAGCTGCACGTACCAGCCTTGCGCAAGCACTCAAAGTATCATTTAACGGTGGTTCTGTGATGGGACTTGGTGTAGCGGGTTTGGCCGTTTTGGGTTTGAGCGCGCTATTTATTGTATTCTATAATTACTTTATGGGCGGTACTTACGGTACCGATGGTCATGCCGCAATGAGCCGCGTACTGGAAGTATTGGCTGGTTTTTCGCTTGGTGCTGAATCTATTGCCTTGTTTGCACGTGTAGGTGGCGGTATTTATACCAAAGCAGCCGACGTAGGTGCTGACCTTGTTGGTAAGGTAGAAGCGGGTATCCCTGAAGATGACCCACGCAATCCGGCAACTATTGCCGATAACGTAGGTGATAACGTAGGTGACGTTGCAGGTATGGGTGCCGATTTGTTTGGTTCTTATGTTGCTACTGTATTGGCTACAATGGTATTGGGTAATTCTTTGATTCGCGATACAGGTGTTCAAAACTTTGGTTTTGGTGGTATTGCTCCAATCTTGTTACCTATGCTTATTGCAGGTATCGGTATCCTACTTTCTATTGTAGGTATGTGGTTTGTACGTGTAAATGAGAAGGCCGAAGTAACCATTGATACTGTACAAGGTGCATTAAACCGTGGTAACTGGGTTAGTATCATCCTCACAGGTGTGGTTTGTTATCCATTGGTTACTATGATGTTGCCGAGTACAATGACGATGAAATTTTTTGGTCAAGGTGCACTCGTCATCTCCAACATGAATGTCTTTTTGGCCATCGTGGTAGGTTTGGTTGTAGGTGCTTTGATTTCTATGATTACAGAATATTACACAGGTTTGGGTAAGAAACCAGTCCTTGCTATCGTACGTCAATCTGCCACAGGCCACGGTACAAACGTTATCGCAGGACTTGCAACGGGTATGATGTCCACTTGGATGCCAGTTACCTTGTTTGCTGGTTCTATCTGGGCTGCTTATACATTAGCGGGTTTTTATGGAGTAGCTATTGCTGCTTCTGCTATGATGGCAACTACTGCGATGCAATTAGCGATTGATGCCTTTGGCCCAATTGCCGATAACGCAGGTGGTATTGCTGAAATGAGCGAATTGCCAAAAGAAGTACGTGAAAAAACGGACGTTCTTGACTCTGTTGGTAACACTACGGCGGCTATTGGAAAAGGTTTTGCCATTGCATCTGCTGCCTTAACAGCATTGGCATTATTTGCTGCTTATGTGGACTTCACCGGCATTGATGGTATCAATATCTTTAAGGCTGATGTTTTGGCTGCTTTGTTTATTGGTGGAATGATTCCTGTTGTGTTCTCTGCATTTGCGATGCAAAGCGTAGGTCGTGCAGCAATGGATATGGTGGAAGAGGTACGTCGCCAATTCCGCGAAATTCCAGGTTTATTAGAAGGTACAGGTGTTGCAGAATATGGCAAATGTGTTGACATTTCTACCCGTGCTGCTTTGCGCGAAATGATGCCTCCGGGTTTAATTACCATCATTACTCCAATCGTCATTGGCTTTTTGATGGGACCAGAAGCATTAGGTGGCTATATGGCTGGTGTAACTGTAAGTGGTGTAATGTGGGCTATTTTCCAATCTAATGCCGGTGGCGCTTGGGATAATGCAAAGAAATCTTTTGAAAAAGGTGTTGATATTAATGGCACCATTTTCTATAAAGGCTCTGATCCACACAAAGCAGCGGTAACAGGTGATACAGTAGGTGATCCATTTAAAGATACTTCTGGCCCGTCCATGAATATCTTGATCAAGTTGACTTGCCTTGTTGGTTTAACCATTGCTCCCATTTTAGGGGGACACACAACTGGTGGCGAACATGGCTCTAAGACAACGCCTACACCGACTCCAATTAGCATTAGTTCAACAACTACTCCAGCACAGGAGGTGGCGCCAATTAGTCAACCAGCGACTGTGCCAAACTAGTCTGTTGAAAAAAAATTAAAAAAAAATACTAAAAAGCTTGCAGGGTATAGTAGAACGTCTTATCTTTGCACTACATTAATTGACACATTAGCCCATTTAATGGGTTTTCAATAAAGAAGTTTTCATTTGGTTTTTTGGGGTTTAGCCGTCGGTCGCGCAAGCGTATCGGCGGCATTTTTTTTGTGGCAATTCTTAGGTGGAAAGGGGCAAGTTCAAAATGGTTAATAATATTTTGAAGCCGTACTTCGGCAGGCTCCGCATAAATATTTCCTTTTTTTCTTTAAATAGCCCACCTAATTGCCTTTAAAGCGGGATCCGTTTCCAAAATCGGAGGCTTGGATGCATTATATTATTTCAACAGTGCTCCTAATTCCCTAAATTATTAAATAACGCACAAAATCCCAAAAAATCAACCTACTTTTGTGGCGTTTTTTATGGCAACTATAACTTTCCAGTTTGAAGATTCCAAAATCCCGACTAAAACAGTCACGGGTAATTTTGAAGGTACTTCTATTTTAGAAATAACAGAAGATGCTGACGTGCATCTCAACCACAATTGTGGCGGCGTTTGCGCCTGCTCTACCTGCCACATTTACGTGGAAAAAGGAGGCGATGACTTGGAGGAAATATCCGACAAAGAAGAAGACTTTATTGACCGCGCTACTAACCCGCGCTTGGAAAGTCGGCTTGCTTGCCAATGTATTATCCTCGACGAAAACGCCGAAATCGTAGTAATTATCCCCGATCAGTCCGGTATCATCGGGCATGAACACTAAATTATGATCGTGCACGATAGATATTGACTTGGCTTTTGGAGTTTGTATGTCAATATTTATCATTCTCTGTTTATCACCCAACATTTATCATTCCGAAATATGCCTTTCTCAGAGATTGACAATATGCCCATCAATTGGGGCGAACACGAAGACATTGCTATGAAATTGTACGAACGATTTGGCGATGACTTTAACGAAGGTAAAATTTACCGTATTCGTTTTACTGACCTATTGGACTGGATTTTAGAAATTCCTAACTTTGAAGGAACCCGCGAGGAATCCTCTGAAGGACACTTGGAGCAAATTCAGGCAAAATGGGTCTATGAATGGCGTTCCAATAATAGATAAATCGTGCGCCTCAACTCGCTTTTTGCCCACGGAAAACTGCTCCTGACGGGCGAATATGCCGTTTTGGATGGAGCGCGTGCGTTAGCGTTGCCTACGCGCTTTGGTCAAACACTTGAAGTAATATCCACCGATACATCGGATGTGTTGCATTGGGAAAGTGTAGATAATGAAGGCGTAATTTGGTTTTCCGCAACGTTTCAATTATCCGATTTATCTTTGTTAACCTTTGATAATGAAACAGTTGCGCTCCGGTTGCAAAGCGTGTTGACCCAATGTCGTGCGCAAAATCCTCAATTTGCGCGGGTAGAAAATGGTGGGCTATCGTTTACCATTACGTCCAGTTTTCCATTGGATTGGGGGCTGGGATCGAGTAGTACGCTGATCGCACTTTTAGCCAAATGGGCGAATATCAATCCTTATCTATTACTCGAAAATACATTTGGCGGTTCAGGTTACGATATAGCCTGCGCTTTTGCCAATGGCTCAATTTTGTACCAGCGGCCAGCATCTGTACTGGATGAAAACCGATTTGAAGTGGTTCATTTCAACCCTGCTTTTTCCGATCAATTGTTTTTTGTTTATTTGGGTCAAAAGCAAGATAGCCGCGCTGGCATCCAACGGTATAAGGCTGTTGCACAAGAACGCCAGGGTTTAGTTGCTGCGATTAATGTACTAACGGAACGCATCATTCAAGCCGACACACTTTTGCTGTTTGAATCTATACTGCTCGAACACGAGTACTTGATTGCCCAAACCCTCGATCTCCCGCGTGCACAGGAGGTTTTGTTCCCTAGTTTTCCAGGCGTGATTAAAAGCCTTGGCGCTTGGGGCGGCGATTTTGTATTGGCTACAAGCCCTTGGAACGCAACGGAGAGCAAACAATGGTTTGCGCAGCATGGATTTGGTACTTGTCTGGAATACCAAGAAATGATATGAAACTGGTTACTCGTTCCATAAGGAACGATGCCGAAATAAAAGTCCAATTTGAGGCTCATCTTTTACGTTCAAACTGCACGTCACCCCACCCCCACTATTCACCTCAAAAAACACTTATTTGACCGCAAAATCTTGAACCTTTATTCCAGCATCGTTCCTAACTCAAAAAAGTCTTACCTTTGTCCCAATGCATGATATTGAACCACACCACCGTTGGAGGGATACTTATACCGCTGAGACGGATAGTCAATCCCCTTTTTATGGTCGCCATTATAGCGAATTTGAGTTTTCGCAACAATTGTACAATTTCTATTTGCACCCTCAATGGGACGAAATTGGTTCTTCTACGCTGTATTGCAAACTGCTGTATGTCGATTATGATGAACAATGCGCACTCATCGAACTGATTGGCGAATGGAACGATGTGCTGCATAACGATATTATGCACTTGAAACATAATTTGATTGACCATTTATTCGATAAAGGTATCAATAAATTTGTTTTCTTTTGCGAACATGTCCTCAATTTTCACGCTGATTTCGACGACGATTATTACGCAGAATGGTCGGAAGAAGTGACAGAAGATGGCGGCTGGATTACTTTTATCAATACCCGTCAACACGTAATGGAAGAAATGCAAGCCGCACGCGTGCACCGTTATGCGCATTTTGGCGAGGAATACAATAATATTCATTGGCGAACACAAAAACCATTGGTCGTTTTTCAGATCATTGATGGCATGGTGGACGGCAGAGTAAAGCGACTTCATTGAAATGTTTAGAGCTGGTTTTGTAAATATTATCGGGAAACCGAACGTCGGCAAATCAACGCTGATGAATGCCTTGGTAGGCGAGCGGATGAGTATCATCAGCCATAAACCACAAACAACAAGGCACCGACTGATCGGTATCCTCACGGGCGAAGACTTTCAAATTGTCTTTTCCGATACCCCCGGATATGTCAAAAAGCCGTCGTACAAAATGCACGAAACCATGAACCGTTTTGTGGAAGGGACGGTGGAAGATGCCGATTTGATGGTGTATGTCATTGATCTTACCGATGAATTGGAGCCGGATAACCCGGTGTTGGATGTATTGAAAAAAGTAGAATGCCCCATGCTACTGGTACTCAACAAAACGGATTTGGTCAACCCTCAACGGATCGAAGACGCGGGTAACTGGTGGCGCAATCGCATCAAATTCACCGATTCTATCGCTATTTCTGCTTTGAAATCGGGTACTTCTAGTGATTTATTGGAAAAAATTAAAAGTTTTCTACCCGAATCACCTGCTTATTATCCCGAAGATCAACTCACCGACCGCCCCGAACGGTTCTTCGCCAGTGAACTTATTCGCGAAAAAATATTTCAATTATATAGCGACGAAATTCCTTATTCCTGCGAAGTCGGTATTGAATCATTCCAAGAAACCAAAACCAACGCGGGTGAGCCGCTTGCGCGCATATATGCAACCATCTATGTGAGCCGCGAGAGCCAAAAGCCGATTATTATTGGTAAAGGTGGTAGTGCAATTAAAAAACTGGGTACAAAAGCGCGCGCTGATTTGGAATCGTTTTTGCAAATGAAGGTATTTCTCGAAACTACGGTAAAAGTACGCGAAAACTGGCGTGATGATAGCAATGCCTTGCAGCGGTTTGGGTATTAAATTTTAAATCATACTTGTCTTCGTTTTTAGGGGATTTTTCGCTACAAAATACCCGTTTTGCCGCTACTTTCGCTCAAATTTCTATTTTCCAGTGCAATAATCCATCAAGTTTGGGTTATTTTTAAAAGTACTACCTAAAATAGACGCACAAAGCCTACATTTGCTAAAAAACAGCACGAAAAACACGTTTGATGTATGGCAAATAACCCTTTACTGGATCATTTCAAGGTTAACCCGGAGTTTTGGGACGAAATGATTGCCCCCGACGGCTCGGTGCGTCCGCACTACAAAAACGTATTAGAAGGCCTGAGTGGTCTGAGCACCGATGACCTTTTGCGTAAAGAAAAACTAGCGCAAGACCTGTTTATGAACCAAGGTGTTACGTTTACCGTCTATTTTGAAAATGAAGGTATTGAGCGGATTTTTCCATTCGATATTATTCCACGCATTGTACAAGCAGCCGAATGGGATCATATTGAAAAAGGTGTGAAACAACGGCTGCGTGCCCTTAATTTGTTTATTAAGGACGTTTATAACGACCAAAATATCATCAAAGAAGGGATCGTTCCAGCGGATTTGGTCGTCTCCTGCCCGCATTATATGCGCGAGGTGGCGGGTATTCAGGTGCCGCACGACCTCTATGTGCATATTGCAGGTATCGACCTGATTCGCGACGCAGATGGTACGTATTATGTTCTGGAAGATAATTTGCGCACACCATCCGGCGTGAGTTATATGCTGGAAAACAGAGAGATCACCAAACGTATTTTCCCCGATCTATTGGCAGATAGTAAAGTAAGGCAAGTAGCTCCTTATCCCAATATTCTATATCGAAATTTGGTGGCTTTAGCGCCGCCCGATGTATCCAATCCTAATATTGTACTGCTAACGCCCGGGGTGTTCAATTCAGCGTATTACGAGCATACTTTTTTAGCGCGTTATATGGGTATTGAACTGGTAGAAGGCCGCGATTTGTTTGTGAATGACCACAAGGTGTATATGAAAACGACCCGAGGCCCTAAGCGAGTGGATGTAATTTATCGCCGTTTGGATGATGAATTCCTCGATCCACTGGTTTTTAGGCCCGATAGTATATTGGGCGTACCCGGTTTAATGTCGGCGTACCGAAAAGGCACTGTTACTTTAGTGAATGCCGTGGGCAATGGCGTGGCCGACGACAAGGCGATTTATGCTTTTGTGCCGGAAATGATCCAATATTACCTCAACGAGCAGCCTATTTTAAAGAATGTACCTACTTATAAAATGCAAGATGAAGGCGCACAGGAATACGTGTTCAAAAATATGGCCAATATGGTAGTAAAGCGCACCAATGATTCGGGCGGTTACGGTATGCTCATCGGCAACAAAGCCACCGAAGCCGAAATGGATGCCATGAAAAAGGCGATAGAGCGCGAGCCGCGTTCGTATATCGCCCAGCCCATCATCCGCTTGTCCACCGTACCGTGTATGGTGGATGGAAAACTCTCGTCGCGCCATGTTGACCTCCGTCCGTATGCCCTTTGTGGCCCCGATGGCATTGATATAGTGCCAGGAGGTCTTACCCGCGTGGCACTCCGCGAAGGTTCATTGGTGGTCAATTCCAGCCAAGGTGGCGGTAGTAAAGACACCTGGATTTTGGAGTAAAACCCACCACTATCATCTTTCACATTTTTACTCGTTACCACTATGCTTAGCAGAATCGCAGACGCACAATATTGGATGATGCGCTATACAGAGCGCACCAGTGGCATCCTCCGGATACTGAGGATCAATTTTATAACATCGCTGGATCGCACAGATGATTACAGTTGGAAACCTATATTACAGGTATATACCCGCCTGAATGATGCCGAAAAAGAGGCCATGAGCCACCGTGGCGATGAAGTACTTAGGTACATGATTAGCCACCGCGAAAACCCTTATGCATTGCGCAATGTGGTTGCGCAGGCTCGCGAAAATGCCCGTGGCATGCAGGATCATGTCACCAAAGAAGTATGGGAGTGCCTCAATGGACTATACCACAAGGTGAATAGCAACGAATTGGAAAAGGCTATAGAACGCGGCGAGCAAATTAT
>JAAFHO010000197.1 GCA_013297575.1 Chitinophagales bacterium | reverse complement strand
CTTATAAATCAGGCGATTATAAGCCGTACTTGCTCTATACCTCAGATTATGGTGTTACTTGGAAACAAATTACGAATGGCATTGGGGAAGAACATTTTACTAGGGTGATCCGCGCCGATCAAAAAGTAAAAGGTTTATTGTACGCGGGTACAGAACAAGGTATGTATTATAGTTCGGATAATGGTGCTAATTGGAAAACCATGCAATTGAACTTACCAATTGTGCCTGTCACCGATTTAACGATCAAAGAAAATAAACTCATTGCAGCCACTCAAGGGCGTGCTTTATGGATGATCGACGACTTAAATCCGATACAACAATTGGCTTCCGAAACACAAACCAACGCTAATATTCGCTTATTTACCCCGGCAGAAACGTATCGCATGGGCGGCTACGGCGGTGGTAAAAGTAAATTGGCCGGCGAAAATCATCCCAATGGCGTAATGGTACATTTTTGGATCAAGGATTTGCCCAATGAAAAGGACACCGTCGCACTTGCTTTTTACGATGCGGATAATAAACTTGTCCGTCGCTACACCAATAAAACCGACGACGCAAAACTGGAGTTGAAAAAAGGTGGCAACCGTTTTGTATGGGACATGACCTATCCGCCCGCCGAAAAATTTGATGGAATGATCCTTTGGAGTTACGATTTGGAAGGCCCTAAAGCCGTGCCGGGTAACTACACCGTTCGATTGGAAACTAAGGCGGAGACGTTGAATGCCCCGTTTAAAATTGTACCAGATAAGCGTTCAAAATCGACACCCGCCGATTTTAAGCGTCAACTTGATTTTGTACAATCTGTGGGTGAAAAAATTACTAAAGCCCATCGTGCGATCAAGGACATTCGGGATGTACGTTCACAATTGGCAATTTTGAAAGAAAAAACGGATAAAAAAGTGGAATTTAAAGCATTAACTGATCTAATGGCCCAAACGGATTCTGTAATGACGAGTGTAGAAAAAGCCATTTATCAAACCCAAAACCGTTCTTCTCAAGATCCGCTCAATTTTCCGGTTCGGTTAAACGACAAATTGGCCAATCTGATGGGATTGAATGCACAATCGGATTTTCCACCCACCCAACAATCATTAGATGTACGCGAAACGCTGTTTCGCCTCACCGATGAGCAGTTGGCCAAATGGGAAGTGATTAAAAAAGATAATTTGCCGGAGATTAATCGGTTATTTAGGTCATTGGGCGTAGATTTATTGAAAACAAAGTATTAGTTAAAGTTGTTAAAATATATCCATATTCCAACAACCTTTGTACTTTTGTATTGTCTTAGAGATTGCTCTTAGGTCACATTATTTTATCACAATCAAAAAATTGTATTTTCGCCATGAAAAAGGTGTTATTTCTATTTGGTTTTCTTTTTGCGTTAAGCCTTGGTGCTGCTAACGCTCAATGCTCAGGCGGTTCTGCGTCTGCTGGTAAATCTTGCTGTGCAGGTAAAGTAGCGAAGGCTGCTGCTGCTGATGCAACGATTGAAAAACGCGTTGACGATGCTGGTGTTGTTTCTTATGTTCGTAAAGAGCAAGATCAACAAGGTAACGTTAAATTTGTAAGCGTACGTTTCGACGAAGGTGCTAACACTTTCGTAAACGAAGCACCTAAGTCTTTGTCTGCCGATGCAAAAACTGGCATGGTAAAGAAAGAAGGTAAAGCTTGCGCTGCTGCAGGTGAAGGCAAAGCGTGCTGCAAAGGCGGTGCTGCTGCTGGCAAATCTTGCTCAAAAGAAGGTGCTTCTGTTGCTGCACCTGCTAATCAATAGTTTTATATTTTAGCAGTACTCGGTTTTATGTGAATCGGGTACTGCTAAATACTTCATTATCACTGTTTAAAATGATGTTAATGAAGTATTTACATATAAAATACTTAAATAAAAAAGGGTAAAACGCCAACGCGTTGTACCCTTTTTTATTTAAGTAAGAGATATTATCTTAACCCACCGAACAAATCTTCACACATTTCTCCAAAGATTCCAGTTTATTCGTGTTTTTAGGAATAAACTCCTGTGCTACAAATCCTTTGTATCCTGTATCCACGATGGCTTTCATAATGGCGGGGTAATACAATTCTTGCGATTCGTCGATTTCGTTGCGCCCCGGTACACCGCCGGTATGGTAGTGTGCAATGTACTTATTGGATTCGCGGATGGTACGAATAACGTCGCCTTCCATGATTTGCATGTGATAAATATCATACAGCAACTTGAAATTATCGGAACCAACCGCCTTCACCAAATCAACGCCCCACGGGGTGGTATCGCATTGATAATCACCATGATCCACTTTACTATTGAGCAATTCCATACAGATCGTAATCTTGTATTTTTCGGCCATTGGCATCAATTTCCTTAAACCTACGGCACAGATTTGAATACCCAATTCGTCGTCCAACCCACCACGATTACCCGAAAAACAAATAATTTTTTCGATCCCCGCATTGGCTGCTTTTTTTATTAACTCCTCGTAAAATGGCACAAGAGTATCGTGGTGCTCGAAGCGATTAAAGCCATTTGGAATACCGTAGCCTTTGGGTTGATCGGTACCCATGCTACAGGTGAGGCCATATTTACGAGCGATGGGCCATTCTTCGGGCGTGAGTAAATCAATGGCTTGCAAGCCAATTTCTTTACCTTTTTTACAAAGATCATCCAACGGAACATCGTTGTAGCACCACCTACAAGCGGAGTGGTTTACTTTATCTGCAAAATCTTCCCCGTGCAGCATCGTATCTGCTGCGGCCACGCGGGCACTTAGGTTTTCTGAAAGGAACGCGGCAGCCGTAGCCGTGCTGATCGATTTAATAGCGGTGCGTCTTTGCATCTTTGTTTATGTTTTAGGTGAATTAAATGGCAACGGTTGAATGCATCGAAATAAGCGATTCAAACATACCACGACCATCGGTATTGGCGAGATCCGTTTCAGAGGCGCGTTCGGGGTGTGGCATCATGCCAAATACATTGCGACCTTCATTGCAAATACCTGCAATACTGCGTTCTGCTCCGTTCGGGTTGCTCTCGGGCGTAACGTGTCCGTACTCATCGCAGTAGCGGAAAAGGACTTGGTTATTGGCCTCCAAACGATCCAAAGTAGCCGTATCGGCATAATAACGGCCTTCTGCGTGTGCAATCGGTATTTTTAATGCCTTGGTTGGATCCAATTCCGTCGTAATTTCCGATTCTGTGGTGATGGTTTTGAGGTAAATATTTTTGGAAATGAATTTTTGATTGGCATTGCGCAACAAAACACCGGGCAATAACCCTGCTTCGCATAAGATTTGGAAACCATTGCAAATACCCCAAACATAGCCGCCTTTAGCCGCAAATGCCTTTACATCTTGCATAATCGGCGAAAACTGCGCAATAGCACCCGCCCGAACATAATCGCCGTAAGAAAACCCGCCGGGCAAAATGACGCAATCTTTAGTTGTAAAATGGCTGGGCAATGCGGTCTCTTTATGCCATACTTTTTCTACCTGACAGCCCATTACAGTACCAAGTACATGGATCATATCATCGTCGCAGTTGGAACCGGGGAATACAATGACGGCAAATTTCATATTTCTTTATTTAAAATTTTGTTGCTGATTATTGGTGATTCGTAGCAAATGCCCTGCGTTTTAGCCTAAAAAAGGCTTATTTCAGATCATTTTATGACCAATAAATAATTCGCAGCAAAGATGGTGAAAAAGTGGTAATTTGGGTATGTATTGGAAAAGAAAAAATGAAGATTGTTGTGTTTCCTACCAATTCCCAGTTACCTTTTTCACCTCTAAACTAGCCAAAAGAATATTATAAATAGCAATCAAGTAGTTATTCTCAGCGGTTTGAAGCGATAATTCACTGCTTTTGAGGTCATTTTGCAAAAGCGCGCCCTGCTCAAAACGCAATTGGTCGGTTTGATAAATTTGCCGCGCCAAAATGGTGTTTTTTTCACTTTCCAGCAGGTCAAGTTGGGCTTGTTCTACTTTTTTGCGGGCTGTTTTTAATTCAAAATTGAGGTCAGATTGTATTTTTTCAAGGTTAATTTGATTGATTTGTTGCTTTATCGTAAAATCTTCTGCGGTGAGTTTGGCTAATTTACCATCGTATAATGGCTTGGAAACTTTTACACCGACATAACTAAATGGGCTGATCTTTTCGTTGAGCGCCAACAGCGAAAAATTTCCATAAGCCGATACTGAAAATGCGTTTTGTTTGAGGTTTTTTTGTACCTGTAACTGGTTATCGGTCAAGGCAATCTGCTCCGATTTTATGGAGGTGTTGTTGATGGTTGCATCCAAATTGGTATTGTTTTTTAACAACAAAGGAAGCGTTTCTGCCAGTACCAAATTGGTCTCTTCGGGTATTTGCATACGGTATTTTAGTTCGCTCCAAGCCAAGGCGTTGTCTTGTTGGGTTTTGCGCAGCGAAAGTTCGGCATTGCTCACATCCAGCGCGAGGCGATTGATATCGTTGGCGAGTGCTTTTCCATTGGTTAGGCGGATATTTCCATTGTCCAAATTCACTTTGGCGCGGTCTAGGGTTTGTTGCGCCAGTTTCACTTTTTCCTGTTGGTACAATACATTATAATAAGCCGATGAAATGGCAAATTTTAGATCATTTTTGCTCTGTTCGAGGTTGTTTTTTTGA
The DNA here is from genome assembly GCA_013297575.1 of Chitinophagales bacterium. GTDB lineage: Bacteria > Bacteroidota > Bacteroidia > Chitinophagales > Saprospiraceae > M3007. Next base: position 4,240 of record JAAFHO010000197.1, on the reverse strand, counting down.
CTTTCTACCTTATTATCGTTTATTTTTCGGTTGATACCTTGTTGGGCATCATATAGTTTTTTGGTGGCCTCAAGACTGATGGTGGCATTGAAAGGTACGCCAAAAGCGACGGTTTGTACCGCATCACTGGGGGTGTTGGGCAGCCCAAAAGCGCCGATCGGAATAACGCTTTTTTGCAAAATGGCATTATAGCGTACATCACCGGAGGCGGTCACTTGAGGTTGGTTGCCTGCGCGGATTTTGGCATTTTCTGCGTTGGCAATCTGCACCTGCAAGGTTTGTGTTTTTAGCGTAAAACTATGCTCCAAACCTTGTTGTATCGCATCCTGTAACGTGAGGTTTTGCGCTTGTAAAAGGTGGAATAAGTTGAAAAACAATAGTATAGATATATTTTTTTTCATTGTATTGGATACAGTGTAAAATAAGTTATTTTATGTTCTGAGAATGTAACCGACCCAGAATGGGTCGAATGTTTATAGACCAATGTGGCTGTATGACATTCGACCCCTACAGGGTCGCACGCGTATGGAAACCACGATTTTGCTATAAACATTTGACCCATTCTGGGTAGATCAATGGCTACAAATATCCTAAAAATAGAGGCCTCAAACTATAAGAAAGTTTCTAATTGGCTGTATTGTTCACCTAATATATCTTGACTATCTGAAAAAATATGTATCGAGCCGACCTCTCCATCGCTTGTTGTGCATCTGTTCAGCGGATTAAAATCCGCCGCTACAAGATGTTCCGAGCCTAACGGCTCTTATATGTTGCGCTGGCTTACATCCTAAACACCTCTGCTGGCTCCAATTTCGTAATTTTTCGCATCGCAAAAAGGCTGCTAATGACCGAAATAAAGACCGTAACGACCACCATAAAAATAATGAGCCAAGGCGGTAATTGCGCATCTAAGGTTTTTTTAGTGCCGCTGATAAAACCTTGCACCATCAAAATGGCCAACATAAAACCCGTAATTGCATAAATTACAGATTGGTAAAGGATAATACGCCGCACCACGCCATTGGTACCTCCTATGGCCTTGATGGTGCCGTAGTCGCGCACACGGTCTTTAACCGCCGAAAACATGGTAAGCCCCACAATGGCAAAACCCGTAATAATAGCAAAAACCACCAAAAAACCAAACGAAGTGACAATACCACTGGACGTAGAAATATAACGTAGTGTTTCGCTGGCAAATGTTTTGCCGTCCCGCGCTTTGATGCTGGGGATTTCTTTCATAATATTAGCCACTACCTGCTGGGGTGTATAGCCCGTTTCCCATTCTACCAACAAAGCAGATGCTACATCTGGCGACATTTTACCCATTTTTCGCGCCAATTGTAGGGTAGTAAAGGCATACGATTGTCCTAAACCACGTGCCCCATTGGTGCTATCTACGAGTTGAACGGTGGTGCCATTTACCTCAAATTTGTCGCCCACCTTTACATTTTCGTTGAGTACTGCATCCCAACCATCGGTGATAATGGCGCCTTCTTGTAGCAAAACATTACGGTCGCCGGAGAATTTCCAAGGGCCACCTGCAAAACTCTGGGGCGACACACCTATGACACTCAATGGTGCTTTTATACCATTGTTGAACTTGGCGGCACCGGGCACTACCACGATGGGATTGACCCGTTTCACACCTGCTACCGACATGAGCGAGCGCGCAATACGCATATCAATTTCGGGCAAATCATTGACTTCGCGGCTTTTGTCGCTCACTACCCAAATATACTCTTGATTAAAACTCGCTAAAGAAGAAGCACTACCGATCAATGCCAGACAAATGCCAATTTGCTGACCAATCAAAAAAACCGACAAGGTGATACCGAACAAAATACCAATCATTTTGGCTTTGTCGAACCACATAAATTGAAACGCTGTTTTTAACATGTGGTTTATTTTAGTAAAATGATGCAATCTACCCGACTGCCGATGAGTGGTTTTGCTCCAGCCTCTATTTTAATATGTACTTCGCGGATGCGGCGGTCTTCCTGTTCGGTGGATTGGTCTTTAAACAAGGATTTTGCCTTCAAATAATCGGCGGCAAAATACACTGTGCCTTGTGCAATGGTATCGCCGGAGGTTTGTGAGAGGAGCAATGCTTTTTGTCCCAATTGGATACGGTCTGCAAATATTTCGTCCACTTCTGTTTTGGCCACTAAGGCGCCATCTGGAGCGAATTCTGCGATTTTTAAGTCATTTTGGACGTATTCGCCTGCTTTTACGTTTACTTTTAGGATTTTGCCACCCATGGGCGCTAGTACCTTTTTTTGCCCTAATACCGTTTCAAAATAAGCGATATCCGTTTTTATTTCGTCAATTTTGCTGTTGGCTTCGACTACTTTTGCTTCTGCTTCTGCAATTTCTTTTTGATAACGATCTACTTCAAATTGGCTATTGTCCAGTTCTTCTTTTGTTAGTGCTTTGCCGTTGAATAGGGCAGTATTGCGTTGGAGGATTGTTTGGGCATTTCGGAGGTTGATTTTCAAAGTTTCCACATTGGCACGCTGCGTGGTAATGGCTGCTGTTTGTGGCCCTATTTTGCTTTTTGCCTGCAATAACTGGCTTTTTTCGACGCTTTGATCCACTGTAATCAAGGTTTGACCTTGTTTTATGGATTGGTTTTCGTCTATAAGCACGGAGAGTACTTTACCCGAAGTCCCAGCCACGAGGTCGGTGATACCATCTTCGGGTTCTATTCTTGCGATACCAAAAACGCGGTCGTTGGTCGTTTTGGTGGTCGTAACGACGGCGGCCTCCTCTTTTTTACCGCCACAAGCGGCACAGCAAAGGAGAAGAAGTGACAAATGTAAAATTGGAAATTTCATAGTATTTTTTATGTTTCTAAGCACTTTTTTGAGTATCATTTTTGGCGGCAAGTGGCATTTCGGTGACAAAACCGTTTTTAACTTCCACTGCACGATCGGCGTATAATTGTAACCGTGGGTCGTGTGTTACTACCGCTACGGCCTTACCCTTGCGGGCCAACGCCTGTAATTCGCCCATAATTACCGCGAGTGAATCTTTATCGAGCGACGCAGTAGGCTCGTCGCACAAAATAATAGAAGGATCGGTGACCAATGCACGAGCGATGGCAATACGTTGTTGTTGGCCGCCCGATAATTGCTTGGGCAGGTTTTTCCTGCGGTCCACCATATCCACCATTTCGAGTGCTTTTTGTACGCGTTTTTTGATTTCGCTGTTTGATACGCCCAACATTTTGAGGGGCATAGCGATATTATCCTCGGCATTGAGGGGCGATAATAAATTGAATTGTTGGAATACAAATCCAATGTTTTCCAAGCGCAACTTGGCCAATTCCTTAGCATTGAGTTTGTTGACGTATTGGCCTTTTACGTACAAATCACCTGTGGTTGGGTAAATAACACAACCCAACAAGGACAATAAAGTGGTTTTTCCACTCCCCGATGGCCCAATGATCAAGGTAAGTTCACCTTCCTGAAGTTGAAAATCAGTTGGTTGTAAGGCGATAATTTTTTGATCGCCTGTTTGGTACTCTTTGCTGACCTTCTTTAATTCTGCTAACATATTGGAATGGAAATAATTATTTTAACTTTTAACACGAGAGTACACATTATGTTTAGGATTAGTTTGAAAATTATTCTAAAAAGTTACACAGAATATAGAGGGTAGGAGCATGGTTCATTAAAAACTGCTCAAGTCATTGTTATAATCAAGACTAACAACGGCTTGAGCAGTAAATATTATCTCCTTTATTTTACTTTAAACTTAACCGTTTGTGTGGTCTTGTTCCCGCCGTGGTCTTCTGCAACAGCGTTTAGCGTTACTGCAGTTTCGGCAGTAATGCCTGTAGGAGTCCATGTTTTAGCAATGGTATAAGAAGTCAAATCATGGACATCTGTTTCACTGGCAGGAATAGTAAATAGCGTAGATCCATCGGCATCTTTGGTGATGGTGATGGTCAGTTCGTGGAGGCTATTTTCATCTGTCACGGTGCCTGCAAGGGTTACTGCTCCGCTGATGGATGCATCTGCTGTTGGGCTGGTGATGGTGACTACTGGTGCTACTTTGTCGTCCTCGTCTTCGCCGTGGTTGTGGCACGCCGCAAATGATAAAGAGAGAGCAAGGGCTGCAAGGAGCAGTGTGTTTTGAAAATTTTTCATGTGTTTAAAAAAATTGAATTAAGTTAATAGATATGGTTAGTGCAAAATGGTAATTGACTATGTTCTAGTATTTAAGTACCAAATAGCAT
>JAAFHO010000196.1 GCA_013297575.1 Chitinophagales bacterium | reverse complement strand
GCATACATAAAAGCACTATAACTGCCACGTGGATTAGGGCCGGTAAGCCCAAAACCAGGCAAATCCACACTGATGACCCTGTGTTTGCGCGATAGTGAATCCGTCCATTGGTTCCAAGTATGCATCGAACTACCTTCGTCGTGGAGTAGCAATATAGGTGTACCTTTGATAGGGCCGGTAGCGCGGTAATGAATTGCTTGTCCATCTACGTCAATCCATCGGGAATCTGGATAGGCATATTTTTGAGAAAGTTCATTGAGTGTTATGCCTGTTTGCCAGTTTTTGGTAATCCAATAAACACTCCCCAAGAATAGCATCCACCGCAGGATACGCGATAGACTCCATTTACCTAGAAAACGGCTGAGTTTGACGAGGCGTCTTTTTTCATTCATGGTTTTCGTTGTTTGAGTACGGCCATAGCGCGGAGGTATTGCTTGGCCAATTTGGGTATATTTACTTTGCTATTTGCGGCATCATCGGTCCAAAGTACGGGTAATTCATACATTTTTAACCCTTTCCATTCGGCTACTGATAATAGTTCGGTGCTAAAAAACCAGCCATTGCTTACTGCTCCGCCTTCCATTAGGGTGGGCAGGTGCTGGCGTTTGAGCCATTTGAACCCACACATACCATCGCTAAAATGGACGCCTAAATAGCTTTGGATAATAAAATTGAATACCCTTGAGGTGATTTCGCGCACCAGAGTACGACCCACCACCTTTGATTGGCGATGTAATCTAGAGCCATATACCAAATCGTAGTTTTGCTCCGCTATGGCGCGGTGTGCCTCCACAAAATGCTTCAAATCGGTCGCCATATCCAAATCCATATAACCCACCATATCGGCCTTGCTTTGCCCCCAAGAAGTTTTGAGTGCCAACCCCACGCCTTTTTCGGGTACTCTAACGAGTTGGAGTTCGGGCAATTCGTGACAAAGTTGTTCTGCAATTTGTGGTGTATGATCGGTGCTGCCGTTATCCGCTACCACAATTTTCCACAGCGATCGATCGGTAAAGTGTGTACACAAAAAATCGTGCAGCAGCCGCACTTGCTGGTCGAGCGTCGCTTCTTCGTTGAGGACAGGTATGGTAATGTCAAATGTCATTGGTATTTATCCTATTGATTTGATTTTTTAAAAGGAGCGGAGCGATGTTGTTTGCGATACATCCATTCTACTACTATATGGCCTTTAAAAACGCTAAATTTTGGTGATCTGTTTAATCATGGTGCAAAGGAACACGAAAAATTGCTTTCCAATGATTATAAATCGCATTAAATTCCTTTCCTTTGTCGGAAATTACAAGATAATCGACGACATTTGCGGGTGGGATTGATGCTGAGGTACGCATCATTGTGTTTCAATTGCTGCTTAATGCTTTTATTAGCCACTATCAGCAAAGGAAAAAATCGAATTTATAGAAAAAAATATTATTATGAACGACGCATTAAAAAATCCGTTTCTTGTATTTATTGCTGGTTTACTGGCGATCTGGTTAGTTTTTAAAATACTAAAAGTGATTATTAGTATTGGCTGGATTATCGTACTGGCATTTGTTATTCTCTTTATCATCAATCCGCGCTTTAGGAGTATTGTGCAACATTTTTTTGCCAATATTTTTAAATCCTAAAGTATATTTTGGAATGATAAAATAATAACCTATTATTTTATCATTCCCTAAACTAATTAATCAACTATTTATTAAAATGAGTACTGAATTTCAACCCAATCAGCCGAAATCATTTTGGCAACGCCCCGAAGGTGTTACGGGAGGCATCGTAATGTTGGCAGGAGGCGCTGTGGCTGCTTATTATTTGTTGCCTATCCTTGGCAAAATTGTATGGGAAGGTGTTAATCTTGCCATCGGACTTGGCGTACTTGGTGCGTTGGTGTATATTGTTTTGGATCCTAAAATGCGCAACCTGATATGGTACATGTACAAATCCGTGATGCGCTGGATTACAGGCGTTTTTGTGGAAATAGACCCCATCGGGATCCTAAAAAGTTATATCGAGGATTTGCGCGATAGTTTGGGTAAAATGAACACCCAGATCAGTAATCTTAAAGGCCAAATGTACAAAATGGCTGAAATGATTAAGCAAAACCAACGCGATATCCAAAATAACCTTAGTCTTGCTGGTCGGGCAAAAGACACGGGCAAAGAGTCTATTATGGTACTCAAAGCGCGTAAAGCAGGCCGTTTGCAAGAGTCTAACATGAAACTCGACGATGTGTATAAGCGCATGGAAGTGCTGTACAGGGTATTGAGCAAAATGTACGAAAACTCCGAAATTATGCTCGAAGACTTAACCGATCAGGTGGTGGTAAAAGAGCAGGAGTACAAAGCCATCAAGGCCAGCCACTCGGCTATGAAATCGGCGCAAGCCATTCTTACCGGTAATTCCGATAAGAAATACATGTACGATATGGCGCTCGAAGCCATGGCCAATGATGTAGGCCAAAAAGTAGGTGAAATGGAACGCTTCATGGATATGAGTAAAAATATCATGGACTCTATCGACCTTCAAAATGGCGTATTCGAGGAAGAAGGTTTGGCCATGCTCGAAAAATGGGAAAAAGAAGGTGTTTCTTTCCTATTGGGCGGCGAAAAGCAACAGATTATCAATAAGTCAAATAATCCAGCCGAAATATTGGACTTAAATGCTGCTCCGAAAATGCCTACAAAAGAGGCACGTGGCGGTAATCAGTACGATACATTATTTGATTCGTAGTTTTTATTGATTTTATGATAGAGGCTGTCTCTTATGGAGGCAGCCTCTATTCTTTTATACCACGACTAAACCCCATACATCCAATCCACCGTCAACACGTATCAATGGCAACAAACAGAACAAAAAAGCAACCAGCTCCAAAACCAATTTCAACGCAGGAAACACCAACGCCTACTTCTTTTTTTAAAGGCAGATTTTGGCAAAATCATTGGATTCCGTCGCTCCTTTTGCTTTTGGTGGCCACCAATCTTTATTACGCTTCCACTAAATTTGGCTACGTATTGGACGACGAAATGGTAATCTGGAAAAATGTGTATGTCCAGGATGGTACTTCGGGTATTGGTAAAATATTTGGATCAGATAGTTTTATGGGGTATTTCCAAAAAAAGGAGTCACTCTACAAATTAGAAGGTGGTCGTTACCGTCCGCTGTCGTTGGCTACTTTTGCACTAGAAATTGATTTATTTGGCAAAGACAAAGCCGATGTTGCCCCCAAAACTGCCGAACCGGGTAAAAAACTCGACACACAAGGTCGCGGTAATCCGCAAATTAGCCATTGGATCAATATTATACTTTATGGCTTAAATGGTATCTTGTTGTACGCCGTGCTGTTAGGATTATTCCCAATGGACAATCAGAAATTGTGGTTCAAAAGTGTGGCTTTTATTGCTGCGCTTATTTTTATTTTTCACCCTATACATAGCGAATGTGTGGCCAATATTAAAGGCCGCGACGAAATATTGGCACTCATGGGCAGCCTTGGCGCGCTCTATGCCACCATGAAATACTTCGATACCAACAAGTCCATTTGGTTAGTAGCATCTGCTTTTATCTTCTTGTTGGGTCTTTTTGCCAAGGAAAATACCTTGACTTTTTTGGCAGTGATCCCGTTTACTATTTGGTTTTTTGGTAAGGTTTCCGCTACTCGCGCCATTACTGCGGCTTTACCATTATTTGGTGCGGCCTTGTTCTTTATTGCTATGCGTTATAATGCGTTGGGATATATGCTTAGCCACGGCAAAGCGAGCAACGACTTGATGAATGATTCTTTTTTGGGGATGAATTTTGGCGAAAAAACAGCGACGATCTTCCTTACATTGGGATGGTACCTCAAGTTACTGTTTTATCCAAGCCCATTGACGCACGACTATTATCCGTACCACGTACCTAAGGTGAATTGGACGGATTGGCGCGCATTGGGATCATTCGCGTTGTATGCAGGCATGACGGCTTGGTCGGTGTTCAATTTGCGCCGTCGCCCGGTGGTGGCATATGGTGTGTTGTTCTTTATCATTACGATCAGTATTGTTTCCAATCTTTTTGTATCAGTGGGTTCTTTTATGAACGAGCGTTTTGCGTATATGCCCTCGGTAGCATTTTGTTTGGTATTGGCTTGGGTGCTTTTTGATTGGTTGCCGCGTAAGCTTCCTGTCAATTCAAATGTGTCAAGTGCATTTGGTTTTGCGCTTGTATTGCCGTTTTTGGCATTTTTGGGTTGGAAAACCCTTGTTCGCGTACCCGATTGGGAAACGATGTTTTCGTTGAACACTTCTGCGGTATTCTCATCGCCCAATAGCGCAAGGGCGCAAAGTTTTTATACTACGGCCATTTATCAGGAGAAATATGCGTTGGCTACCTCAAGGGAGGAAAAACTCATGTGGGTGGACACAATGGAGGTACACGTAAAAAAGGCGTTGGAAATCCATCCCACGTACGGATCTGCTTGGGTAATGTATTGCAATATTGCCTTTGCGCGTTTTGATATTGACCACCAAATGGATCGCTTGTTCCATGAGTTGACCTATTGTTTGGAGAAAAGTCCCTATAACAACCTAATGCGTGATAATATAGATGCGTATATGAAATACTTGGCTACAGGTGGTGGTAACCCCAATAAAATATGCACTTTTGCTTATAATATTGGGTATGAGGAGTTTTATAAAAAGAAAAAAGACATCAAATCGGCACTTCAGTTTTTAGGTTATGGGGATATGGCCAATGGGCATGATCCGCGGGTGTATGACGCATTGGTGGAGGTATATACTGCTGCCGGCCAACCACAGAAAGCAGCGGAAATGAAAGCGAAAGGAGATGAGGCCCGCGCCTATTGATGTTTAGCAGTCATCTAAGAGACCATTGGCAACGCGTACATAAGTACACTGTAGAGTAGTTTTTTTATATATTTGGAAGGTATAACCGACCCAGAATGGGTCAAATGTTTATAGAGGAATACGGATAAAATATATTCGACCCCGAAGGGGGCGTACCCCATAATGGCCCGTGCTTTTGCTATAAACATTTGACCCATTCTGGGTCGGCCAATTGCTGTGAATATACTGAAAGTAGTGGCATTAAACCCCAAAAAAATTTATTTTACACTGTACTAAGCCGTCACTCACGATTTTTTTTATACTATACTACGATGTTACCAACAAACGAACAACCCAACATGAGCGCAACGGAAACGGGGCGCAGTTATTTATTTCCATTTGCATTGGTGTGCAGCCTGTTTTTTCTTTGGGGCATAGCCAATAGTTTGAATGGTTCTTTGATCCGCCACTTTCAATTTGCGCTCGATCTTAAAGAGCGTTGGCAAGCGGGGTTGGTGGATTCTGCTTTTTACCTTGGTTATTTTGTAATGGCCATTCCTGCGGGTATTTTTATGCGCAAATTTGGTTATAAAAATGGTGTTTTAGCCGGTTTGGGCTTGTATGCCCTCGGTGCATTGCTGTTTTATCCGGCGGCCAATGTACGCGAGTATGCATTTTTCCTGTTTTGTTTATTTACCATTGCATCGGGTTTGGCTTTTTTAGAAACAGCGGCCAACCTATATGTAACCGTTTTGGGTAGCAAGGATACTGCCGAATGGCGGATCAATTTTGCACAATCTTTCAACGGTATTAGTATCATTTTAGGGCCAATTATTGGTTCTATGTTTATTTTTTCGCAAAAAGAATATACCAAAGAACTCCTTGCCACCATGACCCCGGAAGCGATTGCGCAGGCGCGCGTGGAATCGGCATTATCGGTACAAGGGCCTTATTTGACGGTGGGTATCATTGTGGCCTTGATTGCCTTGTTGTTTTGGATGTCCAAATTGCCCGAAGTAGGCAGAGCAGAGGAACAAAGTGGCAAAAGTATCAGTCTAATTGCATTACTCTCTAAGTATCCTCGGCTTTCGTTAGGTGTTTTGGCTCAATTTGCCAATGTAGGTGCGCAGGCCACATTATGGGGCTATTTCGCCGATTTTAAAGTGGATTTGGCCGGCGATGAGCATTTAGGCATCGTTACTTGGTTGTATAACATTGGTTCGGACAGCACTTCTGAGAAAATAGCCAATTATCACATGTCTTTTGCGCTCGTGCTCTTTATGTTGGGCCGCTTTATAGGTACAGCCTTGATGAGTAAGATAGAGCCGCGGAAGGTAGTGGCTTGGTACAGTATTGCAGCCGTTATTTTGATTGGAGGCGCGTTTGCACTGGGTGGTTTCCCTGCAATTATCTGCATTATGTTGGCATTTTTCTGCCAAAGTATCATGTTCCCCACTATTTTTGCTTTGGCCACTAAAGGTATGGATGCCGCAGAAAGTAAGCAAGCATCTTCTCTGGTCATTATGTCTATTGTGGGTGGCGCGATAATGCCTCCATTGGCTGGTAAATTAGCGGGATCTGGCGGTATGCTGATGGCTTTGATTATTCCATTCCTTTGCTTTGCTTATATTGTTTGGTATCTATTGCGGTATCCAAAATTGAGTGCGGGTAAGGTTGGATAGGAGCGGAGTTTCCTCATTCCTTATGCATTTTTTAATGTTTCAATAAATGTTTCTGTTGGGTAATTCAACTCGTAGTCAACAGATACACTTATTGAAACATTACTGTTATTGAAAAATTGGGCATGTAAATATTTTGCCATTTTCTTTACATATCCAAGTGCTTGTCACAAAAAATAAAACTTTCAATCTCATTCCTTAAACTAGGCATTCCTCATGAAAAAAAGCCAATTCTTGCTGCTATTTTTGCTTTTAGCAGCGAAATACATCAGTTGGGCACAACAACCCGACAACTTGAAACCAGCCGTAATTTACCTGCGCAACCCTTCTTTTGAAAACGATACTTTGAGTCGTAGCGCACGGAATGTATTAGTGAAAGAATGGTATGACTGTGGTTTCAATAATTATTCACCACCAGAGGTTCAGCCTGGAAGTTATGGGGTATTGAATCCTCCCAGCGAGGGCAAAACCTATATCAGTATGGTCACTCGCGATGACGGAACGTACGAGGGACTGAGTCAAGAACTTGCGCGGCCTTTGCAACAAAAAGCGATTTATTTGTGGCGTATCGATCTCTGCTCCTCCGATAAGATGTATAGCCGAACCTATACCTCCAATGTAGAGGTTTCTTTCAGTGCATCTGCCAAGTTATACGTGTGGGGCGGTAACGATATGTGTGATAAAGCCGAACTCCTAGACTCCACAAATTGGGTTGACCACACCAACTGGCTACAATATACACTGGTCCTTTCTCCTCAAAAGAGCAACTATACACACATTACATTTGATATATGTACGGGGATGAATACTACGCCCAAGGTTTGCAGCAATATATTGGTGGATAACGCATCGGCTTTGTTACCAATAGACAGGAACAACTCCGATAGCCTGCTGACGGTTACTTTTTTGCAAAACTGGTTCAATCCGCCTTTATTGTCGGAGTCGTGGGAAAAACCGATAACCTCTGGCGCTATGTACCTTTTGGATGGATTGGCATTTTCAAAAAAGGATACAGACATTAAATCTTCTAGCAAGGTATCTCTAAACGCTTTGCTCGAAAAATTCATAAGATTCCCAGATTTAACTGTAGAAATTGGCGCGCACTCGGCTTCTAACGTAAAAAATGCCAACGCTGTTTCTGCCCGCCGCGCTCAATTGGTCGCCAATTGGCTGATAGAAAAGGGCATTGAACCCAGTAGAATTCCCACAAAGGCTATGGACAATCTATGCTACGCTTCTACGATGAGGAACACCGTGGGGCGGAAGAGCGAAATTGTGTGGTGGTGCGGGTGTGGTAGGCAGGGGGAATAGGCGCGTGATAAACAGTAAAAAATAAAACAGAGACAACAATATGATACTCATAATTTCTGACAAAAGATATAAGCACTTATCAAGGAACGAGTAAACAATAACTTACCACTTTTGGTATGAAGCCACTAAAAAAGGTCGATAAATTAAAGCATAAAAACCTAAAAAAGGCTTACCCCCATCCCCATAAAAAAACCAACAACCAATTCCATTTGAACTGTCTATCTTTGCCACATGGATCAATTGTTTGGCTTACGCTCTGTTTTATTATTAATCGCTTTTATTCAAGGATTTGTTTTTGCGGTGCTGCTTGTTGTACGTGGGCAACGTAAAAAACAGGTGCAGGACTATTTTTTAGCAGGACTCCTTTTTGCGCTGGCTACCTCCCTGATTAGTTATATTATTGGGTTTATGGGGATCTATGACAAAGCTCGCGAGGAAGGTTGGGATTTGAGCTATTTCCCATTTGGTAATGCCCTTTTGTTCGGCCCATTGATTCTGTTGTATGTACGCGCCCTTACCGACCGCGAGTACCAGTGGCAAAAAAGCGAATGGTGGCATTTTGTAGCCCCTTTAATACTATATGCGCGTTGCTTTTTACTTTGGGCGCAGCCTTACCCGACTAAGCAATGGTGGGAAATTCATTTTGGGTGGGAAAGCATTGCTTGGGATGTAGTGGTTTATATACTCACCACGTGGTATTTGTACAAATCCTGGATGCGTCTGCGCGACTACCGCACGCTGCTACAACACGAGTATTCCAATTACGGAGCGCGTACGCTGGAATGGTTGCGCGCTTTCCTGATGGTTTCAATTGTCTATTTTGCTATTGCTTTGGCGATTGATATTGCGGGTTTGGTGTTCAATTTCTTTTATACCGAGTATTTTTACTCCAGGTTGTTGTTGGCTGGCATGATTTATTTTATCAGTTTGTCGGGATGGAATTTTGCGCAAAAATCGGAAATGCCTTTTGAGCAAATAGAACGCCGCGAAACACAGGTCATTGAAATGGAGCAAACCGAAAAAAGCAATGCCTTAAAATCATTGTTTACTTCGGATGAATTGACGGCTAAGC
>JAAFHO010000194.1 GCA_013297575.1 Chitinophagales bacterium | reverse complement strand
CCTCTACCATTAAAGGGCGAATACGCTATTAATTTGCCCGAAGATGATAAGGGTCAAGGCGTATTTATCCTGCGTGCTGCGTACAAAGATCGAGGTGCGGTAGGTTTGCCTTCGCTCAGTGCCGAAAAAATATTTGTATTGCGCAACCCAGCGGTCGATCTGCACACGCTTGATCAGTATCAAAGTGTTCAGAAAATGTCATTTGGTGGTATGAAACTAACACTTCCTTCTGGCAACGGCTCCTATATCGGTCTTGAAAACATAGACCTGACGGGCATTCACCATATCGAAGTCAACTGTAATGCGCCTAAGCAATATAATTTCAGTGGTGGCAGCGTGGAATTACATCTCGATCAACCAGATGGGACTTTGGTAGGAGATCCGATAAAAGTAGAAGCCATTGAAACGCAAGGATTTGCCCCTCCCCCGCCATCTCAAATTATTTTGCCATCAGGGGGAATAAGGGGGCTGCATAATCTTTATTTTGTGTTTAAAAACAAAGAAGTTGCTGCTAGTCAAGTACTGATGACGGTAATGGGCATTACTTTCCATGGATCTGAAACATCGGTAAAAGCGGCTTCATCGGGTACTTCGGATGGCAAAATAGACATCAATGACTATAAAGGCAAATATAAATTTACGGGCCTTCCCTTTGAAATAATGGATGTTGATATTGTTGATGGGCAGGTAGTCGTTGCATCATCTATGGATAAAGGCCCGCTGAAACCTACTGGAGAACCAGATAAATATGCGGGAGATCAGGGCACATCATTTCAATTTATCCGTAAAAATGGAAAGGTAACGGCCCTGAAATTGATGCCTCCGGGCATGAATTTTGAGGGTATAAAACAGTAGAGACGTTGCATTGCAACGTCTGTGTACGCGTCGTAAAAAACGTAAACGCGTCGTAAAAAACGCAACGCGTCGTAAAAAAACGTAAACGAATTTAACGCCTGAACACATGGAACCGTAGTGTAGAGACGTTGCAGTGCAACGTCTCTACACCCCAACCCGTGTCAATACCACCTCATCCATCCGGCGTAGCACCAAAGGCACTTTTTCGACCGTAACAGAATCGCTATCCAGCCCAAACCAGTTAGCGGGAGTAGCCGTAAATTTCTTAATGAAAAGATAAAGCGACATCACCACTTGTTCATACACAGGCAGGTCATTCTCGTGCGATAAGAATTCCTGCATTAACACAAACCTAAAATCACCTGTTGGAATTTCATTTCTACTTACGTGGTACCTCGGTTGTATATTCAGTTCTCCCGATTCCATCAATTCCTCTACTACTTTTTTCAAGAAAATATTCATACGTTGTTCGACGCGGAAGCCTAGCCGAAAGGTAACCTTATAGATATCATTGGAGGATATTGTATTTACTTTATATTCCATAGTATAAGGCTGATCCGTCACTTCTATATGCAAAAACCAGTAAATATCAGCACGCTTGGGTTGGGTTTGAAGAATGGAATACAATACCTTTTCTTCTACTTTTTTATCGGATTTTGCACTACTCAAAAACACCAAATTAGTGGCATACTTAGGCACTGACTCATCATTACTAAGCATAATCAATTGATCTACATAATCTTGTATCTTAATTTTATGAATATAACGTTCCCTTATGACTTTAGCCAAACGCCAAATAAACATCAAAGCAAAAATAACGGCTGCAATAAGTACGGTTATAAAGCCTCCATCTTTAAATTTAAGCATATTGGCAGCAAAAAAACTACCTTCAAAAATCAAATAACCAATTAGGGATATCCAAATAAATATTGGTCGAATGCGGTGCATCACAAAGTAATTTGACAGCAAAATAGTCGTCATAAGCATCGTAATCGTAACAGAAAGCCCATAAGCCGCTTCCATACGCGAACTTTCCTTGAAATATAAAGTTACACCAATACACGCGATACACAACCCCCAATTTACCGCAGGAATATACAACTGTCCCTTAAATTGATTAGGAAAAACAACAGTCATTTTGGGTAATAAATTTAAACGAATAGCCTCACTAACCAAGGTAAATGCGCCTGAAATCATCGCTTGACTCGCCACAATAGTTGCTATTGAAGCGATGATGATACCGAAGGGTAAAAACCATTGTGGCATGATTCCGTAAAACGGATTTGGATTGGATAGTGGTAATACTTGTCCATCAAAACTCAGCGCCCAAGCAGCTTGCCCAAGATAATTAAACACTAAACATATCTTAACAAAAATCCAACTAATACGAATATTTTGTATTCCACAATGCCCTAAATCAGCATATAATGCTTCCGCCCCTGTTGTGCAAAGGAAGGCCGCACCCATCAGTAACAATGCGTTGGGATGTGTCACTAATAATTGAATGGCATAATATGGATTAAGCGCCAATATGATAGAAGGGCATAGTGCCACCTCCTTTAAACCCAAAACTAAAAGCATTACAAACCATAACAACATAATAGGACCAAAAAAACGCCCTACCATAGCGGTACCAAATTGCTGGATCAAAAATAGGCTTGAAATAATACCTATCGTAATGGCCACTACTGGAATATGTACACCATGCAGCATGGGCAAACTTTCCAAACCCTCCACCGCCGAAGACACTGAAATGGGCGGTGTAATCATACCTTCGGCCAAAACCGAACACCCCCCAATCATGGCTGGGTACAACAACCACTTCTCGCGCCTCCGAACTAAAGTATATAGTGAAAAAATGCCACCCTCGCCGTTATTATCAGCGCGTAAAACCAAAGTGATATATTTGAACGTCGTTTGAATCGACAAAATCCAAAACACTAGGGAAACTGCGCCAAAAATAGTTTCTTTATGTACAATTCCAGATCCTATGACCTCTTTCATTACATATAGCGGGGATGTCCCTATATCACCATAAATGATGCCTAGTGTTATTAGAAGACCTCCTAATGAAAGCTTATGGTGGGTAGAACTGTGGGTATCCATCAGATAATGTGTGATCTTAGAATGATTGAAGAAGGATAATATTTAAAAATAAAAAAGCAATAACTCGTTTATAAGGCCGCAAATGTACTATTGTTTATAATGTTAGGGTAAATGAAGTTTGCCTTTTTTCCAACAATAGAACAAAATAATTTTAAATGCCCAAATTTAACACCACTGCAAGCATAATTCATCCGACAAAAATAACAATTCATCGAAAACATTCGATACACCGGAAACGTTTTGAACATTATTTCGTTTCCCGTGTTTACCTTTGCATTATGTTTACAGAACAGCAGCAGAAATGGCTTAAACAAACGCAGACGTTGTTTTTAAGATACGGCATCAAAAGTATGACGATGGATGATGTTGCCCGAGAACTCGGTATTTCGAAAAAAACGTTGTACCAATTTGTCGAAAACAAAGACGATTTGGTACTAAAAATGCTAAAATTTCATATCGAAATTGAAAAAAAACAATGTGAAGAGCAGTTTAGCCAAACCAACAATGCCATCGAAGAAATCATGATGGTGATTGAAATGAATGCCAAAGAATTACAGCAAATGAAATCAAATGTCGTCTATGACCTCCAACGCTACCACCGCGATGCTTGGACAATCATGGCCGAATACCAACAAGGGTTTATGTACAATGTAGTGCGTCGTAACCTAGAACGGGGTATTGCAGAGGGGCTTTACCGATCGGAAATCAATGTGGATGTAATGACCAAAATTCATATTGCTACGTCATTTGCACTCTTTGATGAAACACTTTTCCCTTCAACGGAATATTCAAAAGTCACCGTTTTTAAAGAATACCTCTTGCATTATCTGCACGGTGTAGTATCGGAAAAAGGAAAAACGATGATCTAAGGAACAAGAAAATTAAAAGCGGACTTGGATTTTTAGTAAGATTTACACCATATCTATTTTGATAAACCACTGTAAATTAAACCAAAAATCCAACGTCCAAAACTCAAATTATATGCAAAAACTCACTATTATCGCAGCATTCTTAGCCATTATCGGTAGTGTTCAGGCACAACAGGTAATGTCGCTCGACGATTGCATCAACTATGGCCTAAACAACCACCCCCAAATTAAAATTGCCCAGTTGCAAATCTCCGAAGCCGATTGGCGCATCAAAGAGAACACCGCTACTGGACTACCACAAGTAACCGCCAGCCTCGGCTACAACGGATTTATCCAACGCGCTGGTTTGCCCTCCGGAGCACTCTCTTTTGGCGGCGGCGGCGGCGGTCCAATCCCCGATATTGTCAATCAACAATTTACTGCTGGACAAGTAGATGCCCTTGGTGCATTTTTGGGTGCAGCGTTCCAATCGGATCCAAAGGCCAAAACGTACTTCAGTGCCGTTCATAATGCCAATGCTACACTTGCTGCAAATCAATTGATTTTTAGCAATTCATATCGCTTGGCCAAACGTGCTGCAACACTGTACAAAGAACTCGTCAATGATCAATTGGATGTGGCCAAAAGCACTTTGCGCAATCAAATTATCGACGCGTATTTGCCCGCTTTACTCATCGACGAAAATTTGCAAACCATTGATAAAAACGCTACAAACCTCGAAAAACTCCTCAAAGAGACCAAAGAAATCAATAAAGCAGGTTTTGTAGAACAATTGGACGTAGATCGCCTCGAACTTACACTGGCTACCCTTCGTAGCGAACGTACCAACCTAGCACGCCAACGCGATATTGTGGTGGACGCACTCCAGTTTGCAATGGGTATGACCATTACCGACCCTATTACATTGAGCGACAATACCGAAAAATTGATGACGCAATACGCCGATGCAGATATCACATCTGAGATAAACTACATGAACCGCACTGAATATGTTAACTTGCTCAAAGGCCGCGAATTGAACCAATTACAAGTGGGTTTATACGAGAAATCATGGTTACCTAATGTAGTTGGTTTTGCACAATGGCAGGGTGGCCTTCAAGGAGGTTTTGGCGCAAAAGACTCTGAAACACACGGCAATTGGTATTTTATCCCATCTACGGTGGTAGGCATTACAGTTTCGTCCACCATCTGGGACAGCGGTGTGAACAAAGCCAAAAGAGAACGCGCAAAAATTGCAGTAATGACCATTGAGGAGCAAAAACGCACCCTTGAAAGTGCCTTTACCCTTGAACTGGAAGTAGCACGCAAACAATTCCTGAGCGCGCAGGAACGCGTCAGCAACCAACAGAAAAACCTTGATTTGGCACAACGTATCTACAATACTACCCAAACAAAATATAAAGCGGGTATTGGTAGTAGTTTTGAATTTGTGCAAGCCGAACAAGGCGTGTTTACAGCCCAACAAAATGTCATGTCGGCTCGATTCGATATGCTCAAAGCACGTGTAGCCATCAAACGCGCACTTGGTATTGCTAAATAAACCCTTATAATGATTTTAAATTTAGCATTAAATAAATAAAAAACGCTAAGTTTTATCATTTCAAATGATTCATAATACAATTTATATCTAAATAACATGAAATATATACTTTATCTATCCATTGCATTATTTATAGTTGCCTGTGGCGGCAAATCGCCGGAAGCCAAACTTGCAGCATTAAAAACTCAAAAAGAAACCATTGAAACTCAAATTGCTGACTTGGAAAAGCAAATTGGTGGTGGCACAACCGTAAAAGCACCCAAAGTGCGTACTGTAGGTTTAACAGAACTCAAAATAGAAGCATTTAAGCATTTTATCGACCTTCAAGGAAAAGTAGATGCCGACGAAAGCGTAATGGCTACTTCTAAAATGCCCGGTGCGTTGCGCCGTGTATTGGTAAAAAATGGCGACCAAGTGCGTCAAGGCCAATTGATCGCTGAAATTGATGACGCTGTAATGAGTAAAAGTATGGCCGAATTGGAAGGTCAACTCAAAGTGGCCGAAGATATTTTTAACCGCCAAAAAAGCCTTTGGGACCAGAAAATCGGTACAGAAGTGCAGTATATCCAAGCCAAAAACGGTAAAGAATCGTTGGAGCGCTCTATCTCTACCATGCGCGAACAAATGGGTATGACACGTATTTACGCGCCTACCAATGGCACCGTTGATATGGTAATGCTCAAGCAAGGCCAAGCGATTGCTCCAGGCGTGCCATTGTGCAGTATTGTGAATTTGAGCAAATTGAAAATTAAGGGCGCGGTAACAGAATCCTATGCCGCTAAAGTGAAAAAAGGCGATAAAGTACAAGTGTTTTTTCCCGATTTGAACAAGGAAATTACTACAGTTGTCACCTATGTGGCCAAAACCATCAACCCAACGACCCGTACTTTTGATGTGGAATGCGCCCTGCCAGCAGGTGCTGATTACCGCGCCAATCAAGTAGCAGTGATGAAAATTGTGGATTACCAAAATGCCAACGCTATATCTGTCCCGGTCAACCTGATTCAAATGGGCACTGATGGTCAATATGTGTTAGTTGCAGAAAAAAATAGTGAAAAACAAGCAACTGCCAAGAAAGTAATGGTAAAACAGGGCAGTAATTACAACGGACAAGTAGAAATCCTAAGTGGCCTTAAAAAAGGCGATTGGGTGATTTCTACTGGTTTCCAAGATGTAAATAACGGCGAGGTTATCGCATTTTAACCATGATGATACTGCTCGCATTACTCAATAGCCTGATCTTTTTTCTCCTTGGATCCATCCACATTTACTGGGCAGTGGGCGGACAATGGGGATTAAATGCTGCTTTACCACAATTATCAGACACAGGTAAAGCGGTATTTAATCCGGGTCGTGTAGCATGTATCGTTGTAGCATTGGGATTATGGGCTTTTGCGGCTCTTTTCTTAGTGATTAACCTCGAAACCAGCGCATTTTTACCAGTACACACCATAAAATGGGGTACTATATCTGTTGGAATAGTATTCTTATTACGTGCTATTGGCGATTTCAAATACGTAGGTTTTACCAAAACTGTGAAAGCAACTTATTTTGCACAAATGGATACCCGATGGTTTTCACCGCTTTGCCTCTATTTAGGTTTGGCGAGTCTTGGGATTGGATATCTGGCAAATTGAACATCATTAATATCAACATAACATGAAAGAATTTAAACCCACCTCGTGGGCCATTGATAACCGTACCGCCATATTCATCGTTACGGTGATTATTACTTTGGCAGGTATCATGTCCTACAACTCACTGCCCAAAGAGCAGTTCCCCGATGTTGTGGTACCCACTATTTTCGTCTCTACCATCTACCCAGGCGCATCGCCTACGGACATGGAGCAATTGGTGACCAAACCCATTGAAAAGCAATTGAAAGGCATCAATGGCGTAAAAAAAGTGTCGTCGTATTCCGTTCAGGACTTCTCCAATGTCATCGTGGAGTTCAATACCGACCTGAATGTGGTCATTTGTAAGCAAAAAGTAAAGGATGCGGTGGATAAAGCCAAACGCGATCTGCCGACGGATTTGCTTACCGACCCAACTGTTACGGAATTCGACATCTCCGAAATTCCAATTATGAGTATCAATGTTGCGGGTGATTTTAGCCTCGACAAACTCAAGGATTTTGCAGACCGCACCAAGGATAAAGTGGAAGAATTTCGCGAAATTACACGTGTGGACATGGTAGGTGCTCCAGAAAAAGAGATTCAAATCGACGTGGACAAATACAAGATGAGTGCCGCAAGCCTCACCTTCCGCGATATTGAAAACGCTTTGGCCTACGAAAACATGACCATCTCCGCAGGTAATGTGGATGTAGGCGGCATGACCCGCTCGGTTTCCATTCGCGGTGATTTTAAAAACGTAGAGCAAATCAAGAACATCTTAGTCGGTTCACAATCTGGCGCACAAGTATATCTAAAAGATTTTGCAGATGTAAAACTGGGCTATAAGGCCGACGAGAGTTTTAGTCGAATGAACGGACGTAGTGTAATTGCCCTAAACGTAATCAAGCGCAGCGGTGAAAACCTAATCAATGCATCCGATAAGATTAAGGCATTGGTAGCTGATCTTAAAGCCACGGAATTTCCGCCTAATTTGGAAGTGACGATCACTGGCGACCAAAGCCGTGCTACTCGTGTTACGCTTCACGATTTGATCAATACCATCATCATTGGTTTTATACTGGTGACGCTGATCCTCATGTTCTTCATGGGTGCGACTGATGCCGTTTTTGTGGCTTTGTCCGTACCTTTATCCATGTGTATTGCGTTTATGTTGCTGCCTACTATTGGTTTTACCCTCAACTTCATTGTACTATTTGGCTTTTTGCTGGCCTTAGGTATTGTGGTGGATGATGCCATTGTGGTGATCGAAAACACCCACCGTGTTTACCATGACGAACCCAATTTGACCATTACGCAAGCGGCTAAAAAAGCAACCGCAGAGGTATTTTTACCCGTACTTTCGGGTACGGCTACTACCTTGGCTCCCTTTGTACCGCTAGTGTTTTGGGGTGGTATATTTGGTAAATTTATGCACTATTTGCCCGTAACGATCATCATTACGCTTACCGCCTCTTTATTGGTGGCCTATATTCTGAACCCCGTATTTGCGGTATGGTTTATGGGCGATCCGAAACGCGAAGGCACAGAGGTTGATCCAAAGAAAAAACGGATACGCACCATTTTTGGTTATTTGTTATTTGCTATGACCACCATTGGTTTTTACGCTTCTGGAAATACAGGAATGGGTAATTTTGCTGTATTCTGCGCTCTATTTGTTCTAGTTTATAAGTTTTTATTAGAAAGAGGTGTGCGTTGGTTCCAAAAGAAAGGTTGGCCAAGAATTCAAAATGGGTATGCCAAATTCTTAACATTCTCATTGAGGCATCCTTTTGCAATGATGGGTGCGGTAATTTTGATGCTGATTGCTTCTATATTTGTTACCATGCAACGTCAAGCCAATATTGTGCTTTTCCCAAAAGCAGATCCTAATTTTATCTACGTTTACCTGACTTTGCCTGTAGGCACAGA
>JAAFHO010000195.1 GCA_013297575.1 Chitinophagales bacterium | reverse complement strand
GGGATGCGCCTCAATATTGCGGTGGACGATGATGGGAAATCATTTTTTGCGTTGATCATTAAAGTCCGCGACAAAATAGTAGCCGATGGTATTGACGACCCTAGTTTTAACCCTTCCAATACGGGTCAACACCTCAACGCCAGCGCATTTAACGAACTCACCAGCCAACCCGATACTATTTTGGTGGATATGCGCAACCACTACGAAAGCGAAGTGGGGCACTTCGAAAATGCCATCACGCCAGATGTAGCCACATTCCGCGAAGAATTACCTATGGTGGCTGAATTATTGGAAGCACACAAGGACAAAAATATTGTGATGTACTGTACGGGTGGTATCCGTTGCGAAAAGGCAAGTGCTTATATGAAATACCGAGGTTTCGATCATGTATTCCAACTGGAAGGTGGCATTATTGAGTATGCCCGTCAGGTAAAATCGCAAGGATTGGAGAATAAATTTGTAGGCAAAAATTTTGTCTTTGACGAACGGCTCGGTGAACGTATCAGTGAAGCCGTCATTGCACAATGCCACCAATGCGGCAAGCCCAATGACGACCATACCAATTGCCTCAATAGCCATTGCCATATCCTGTTTATTCAATGCCCAGAATGCCGCGAAAAATACGAAGGATGCTGCTCCGACAAATGTATGGAATTCAACAAATTACCCGCCGAAGAGCGCGCACTCAAAGCGGTTACGATGGTATTTAACGGGACAAAATTTGGGAAAGGCGTTTATAAGGCTTGGCGAAAAGCATCGGAAAATCTTATTCTTTAGGAATGACATTCAAATAAAAGTACAGATTTAGGGAGATAATTTTGTCACTATCAAGGCATGAAGAGGGTGTTTAGTGGTGCTAAACAACCGATGAATAACGCAGAAAGGGGCAAAATGAAGCCGCTAAATCTGTACTTTTATTTGGATATCATTCCTTAATCACTTGCATCAAACGAATAGGTACATTAGCCGCCAAAAGACCTTCTTTCATCATGATACGTTGCCCAGGATCGCTGATAAGGAAATTGGCTAAACCCAGCCCAAGACCTGCTCTTGCCTGACAATTGATGATGTACATAGAGCGGCGAAACGGATACAGTTTATTGGCCAAATACGCTTGATACGGGCCATAAGATTCTGCTCCGGCTTTTTGCGCGACATCTACCAGCATTACTTCTTTTAGGAATGATTGCACGCCTTTATCGTCGCTATCCGATACCCAATTGGCACCAATGATACCAAAAGCACCTTTGTTTTTGGAAACATAAGCAATCACATCTTCGTTTTTCTTCAAAGCAGAAGCATTTGCGGGCAATGGCGCACCACCTCCAATACTATCACGACAATAGCGGACATTGGCGGAATTAGCGTTATCAAATACCAAATTAATCGCACCACAGTTTGATTTTGCGTTAATTTGGCTCCATTTCGTAATTTTTCCAGTGATAATATCCCTGATTTGATCAACAGTCAGCACAGAATCTCTATTGCCTGGATTTGTGATAAAAGCAACCGCATCGTGTGCTACTAAGTTTTCGCGCGGGGTAAATCCTTTGCTTTTGAAATATGCCACTTCCTCGGGTTTCAGGTTACGAGGAATAATGATCACCTCCGTCGAATCGTTGAGTAAAGCACGTACGGCATCACCTTCGGCCACGTATTTGGCATCGAAGTGCGCCATGCTGTACAGGGAACTGAATACCTCCAGTACACTAGTAATAACGGGTTGGTAGCCTTCTTCTACCATGAGTTTGAGATTACCTTTTGTGGGCGTATCTACTACTGTGCCATCGGCTTTTTTTTGTTCACAGGAAACAAGCAAGAAGCAAAAGACAAATAAAGAGATGATATTTTTCATAATTGATTGAAATAATGAGTAATTATACAATGTACACTGATTATGGTGCAATTTATAGGGAACAATACAAACCTTAGGGTGATAAAAGTCTATTGCTTTAATGATATTTACTCCGATACTTTACTATCTGCATAAATGCGCCAGCCTCGGTATAGGCCATAGACAATCAAAAGTGTACCAAATACTGTGCGGAACTGATCAGGTATTTTCTGCAAAAAAGTGGGAATAAATAGAATAGCACTTCCCAAACTAAGATAAAAAAGTGTCATCACTCCACCTACAATTAACAAAGGCAAACGAATACGTCTGCGGATACGATCATCTGATGCCATAAATTTATTTATTTTTGAACCGTTTTAAATACTAGACATTATACGAAACTAATGCTGTATAATGTCTAGCAAGCTAAGGTATGTATAAGATGCATACCATAAACAAATTGGTGCGATGAAGTTGATATAAAAAAATACAGGGCCGCCCCTATCTAAAGGAACGACCCTGCATTTCGACTACGCTCATTTCGACTACGCTCAATGACCGTGCCTCACTATACTTTCAGTAAGTTGGCTTTAACTCAATCTCCGAGGCGAAGCACGGTAATTGAGCGAAGCCGAAATCGGTAATTGAGCGAAGCCGAAATTACCTTTTCGGATTCTCCGTAGGCGCACTACCAGCACCCGCAGGATTGTATGCCAATTCATTGGCAGGTACATCCCAGTAGTCGAGGAAGTTATAACGGATAGTAGCATTAGTATTGATACCACCAGCAGCATCCACAACAACGCAACCGGTACGGCCAGGACCACCTTTTTCAATAACACCCCAACGACGAGCATCATAAAATGCAACGCCACGGAACGCAAGCGCACACCTTCTTTCGCGGCGAAGTTCTTCTTTTGCCGCATCAGCACTTAAGCCTGTATTAGAGGTAGCAGATAAGCCAGCACCTTGATCGTTACGGATAGCATCTATGATTGCTAGACCACCGTCAACATCACCACTGTAGATTTTCACCTCCGCCTTCATAAGTTCATTCTCTTCATAAGAACCAGCTAAGTATAATGAAATGGCACCGGCATCGCGGCTACCTAACACCACTACGCCAGCAAGACCATTACCATTATTTGCTAAGGCCCAGCGCGTGTTAAAGATCGTACCACGGTCGCTATTACCGATCCAAGGGGCAGGTTCTTGATCAAAATTATTTTCTTTACGCTTGTCACCAGTTTTAAATTCTTGGACAAAACGTTCTGAAACTTTGTAAGTTACGCTACCTGGTGTACCAGTTACTTTACCAGCCATTAATCCCAAAGGTGCCCAAATATCACCATTATCGTTAGAAAGGCCAACGAACACTTTATCACCTTTAGCAATACCATTGTCGGTAAGTGTTTTAATAGAAGCCCATTGAGCAGATGAAATACTTGCCAATGGTGTGTTTACAAGAATATTACGAGCCTTCAAGGTGTTAATGTTTTTTACCCACTCGCTTGGAGAAGGAAAGCCAGATGCTGTAACAATGTAATCTGGTACTAGGCTACCCATAACTTTGTCGTAGGCACCGCCACCAGACAAAGTACCCAGCAATGCTGCTGCTTTATCGAGATTGGCATTAGACTCATTAATAATGTTCTCCTTTGTAACAAATACATTAGAGGCTTTATTCGGTTCGTTATTCACCAATCCTGCATAATAAATAGAACCTATGCGAGCATAAGCAAAACCTTTCCACCAGTAAGCCCAAGCTTGTATGGTTTTCTTCTTCACATCCGCATCTTGGACAAATTTTACATCTTCAACAATACTCAAAATATTATTACAAGCATTATTTAATGAATACATATTGGCCCATTCATGGAAGGTTGGGTTTTGGCCGCCATTTGAATTGTCATTTACTCCCCGCAATAGTTCGTATTGCTTGTTTGGGTTTTGTGGATTAGTAACAACAGAATTATTATCTAATACCACCTCATCGGGGCAACCAATTTGATTCATAAACCAGTTGGCCGCTTCAGCGCCCACAACATCACCCATGATATCGTGAAAACCCACAGCACCAGTCCAGAAAAAGCCAGGAACCCCATCATTAAATTTTTCATCAAGGCCTTTAAAACCTGAGATATAAACACCTCCTTGTCCAAGCGCTAGAATACCTGTTTCTGTAGATGCGCTTTCGGGTGTTGGTAAATTCGGATTTTGTACGTCTAACTCTTTACGGCAAGCTACAAAGAGACCTGCTATAGTGAGTAACGCCAAAAATGATTTTGTATATTTCATATTGTTTATATTAAAATTAAGTGAAGTTTAAAATTAGAAACCTATATTTAAACCAATTTGGTACTGCTTCAAGTTAGGCATTGTATTATGGTCTGTTCCACGATCCCATGCAGAGTTAACTTGGTATGTATTAGACGAATTGATCTCTGGATCCAAGCCAGTATATTTTGTTTTTGTCCATAGGTTACGACCGCTAAGTACCAACTCCAACTTCCTCATTTTGTTAGACTTAACGATGTTATTCAATTGGAAAATAAATTCTATGTTGCGCAAACGTACAAATGAAGCATCTTCGTAGAAGTAACTTTTGGTACCATTCCTTGAACGTTCAGCATAAGCACCACGATAGAATGCAGACCAAGCACCTGTTTCTCCATTAACTGTAAATGGTTGTTGGTAATCGCTATGGATACCATCACGATACATCCATTCTTTTGTTTGGTTGTACAGGTGTGCGCCTTGAATCCAGTCCACTTGGAAATTAAATGTAACTAAATTTTTGAACGTCATCGAGTTGATGAAGTTAATAATAAACGTTGGATTTGGATCGCCAAAGCTATACTGACCAGGTGTGAAGTAGGGTGCTTTTGTCGTTTTATTTACAACATAGCCATTACTCGCCACTTCATATTTTGGTTGTTCGTCAGCTGGAATATAAAACTCACCATCCTTATCTTTTGCAGCAACATTATCCAATGCAAGGAATCCAAATAACTGACCAATTTTAGTACCTTCTTCTAATACATAACCAGTGCTACCCGCAGCAGTTATCAATACAACTGGAGGCCCTTGGATTTTTGATATTTTTGAAGACTGGCGACCAAAATTAGTATTTAAACGCCAATTAAAGTTGCGTTTATCAGCAACCTGGATGCCCGAAGCAATTTGAAAACCCTTTGATGACAAACCAAAAGAGTTACTTTTATAGGTACTAATACCCGCCGACGGAACACCATCTACGTCCCATATCGCATTATTAGTTTCTCTCGTCCA
The DNA here is from genome assembly GCA_013297575.1 of Chitinophagales bacterium. Taxonomy (GTDB): domain Bacteria; phylum Bacteroidota; class Bacteroidia; order Chitinophagales; family Saprospiraceae; genus M3007. Next base: position 3,790 of record JAAFHO010000195.1, on the reverse strand, counting down.
GTATGAAGGCTGGAACGCAAGGCTTTTGAACCAATCTCCTTTACCCAAAGAAAATACGATATCTGTACCCAATTCCAATTCGGTCGAAATCTCTACCTCAAGATCTGGGTTAGATTGGTTTGGGGTATTAAAGAACACAATATTATCACCCACTTTACGTGTACCTAATGTTACATAACGGTCAAATGGTTTTGGCTGAATACCAGCAGAACCCCATGCAGCGCGCAATTTGAACTCAGGAATGATACCCGCAATTGGTGAGTTTTTGAAGAAATCTAGTTCCGAAACACGGAAATATGCGTCAGCGCGTGGGAAAATAAATGCTTTTGAACCACGACCAAATGCAGAAGACCAGTCGCTGCGGAATCCACCTGTAACACCAGCATATTCACCAAAATCGAAGTGTTGACTTACTACATAACCATAAGTTACAAATGGCGTTTTACGGTCACGCAAGATAACAGGTGATGCTCCTTGTTGTGGTGTATAAGGCCTGTAAATTGGCAAACCAGTAGTATAAGTGATATTATCTTTTTCTTCGCGGTTACGATAGTCCCAAGCAACATAGGTAGAACCCTTAATCATACTTCCAATACCATATTTTAAAGTAGCAGAAGTCAATAAATTACTGAAATTATTAGAATATGTACGTGTCTCAATTTCACCAGCACCGATACCATCATCTACATTATTGTACCAGTAATAAAATGTCTCTTGAATGTTTGGATTTTGAGTTTGGTTCTCAATATTATAAACATTTGTAAATGTTTGATAATTCAAACCATATTTAGCATCCAACTCTAACCATTTAACCGGTTGGTAATTCAAATTAAAACTTTGCGCAATATCAATCTTTCTATCACTTGTTGTCGATACTTCATTGATATAGAATGGATTGGTAGCATTAGGACCACCTGCACTTCCTTGGAATGCAGGATATTCGCCATTATCCATTCTTTTAGAATAGTCAAGAAATGGTCGAGTATTAAACATGGCATAGATCGTACCACGGCCTCCGCGGTCATTGATAGAACTATTCGTAAAAGCCATTTGAGAAATACTACGGAATTTTAAGTTTTTCGCCAACTCGAAGCCTAAATTACTAAATAAGTTACTCCGCGCAAAGTCACCGTTACCAACAAGATTACTGCCTTGGGTATTGTGAGAAGCACCTACCAAGAAATCAAATTTATCAGTACCACCTCCAAATGAAATTGCATTATTCGTAGTTGGTGCCGACTGCATAAACATATCGAGGTGATCAACATATTTCAAGTTCGCATTATACGGCTTGTCAATTTTTACTGTTGGATCTGTACTTGCCCAAATTAAGTTTTCAGAATACAAACCCAAAGAATTATCGTATGTCAATGGATTTCCTGAACCGCCAATAACTTCATTTTTATCATTAGTTTTAAAACCATGCAAATCCGCTTTACGTACATTTCCAATATTGAGGTAGTTACTTACGGTGTAGCTCGTTGAGAAATCAACCTGAAGTTTGCCAGGTTGGCCTCTTTTAGTAAACAATTGAATTACACCATTTGCGCCTTGTGCACCATAAAGTGATGCCGCTGCAGCACCTTGTACCACCTCAACGCGATCGGTAGAAAATAAGGAAAGGGTATTTAATTTTGAAGCCCCTAATTCTACACCATCAAGCATAATCATGGGTTGAGTACCTCGATTAATGGTGTTGATACCACGCAACAAAATGCTTACATCTGCTCCAGGAGTACCATTTACAGAACTGATCTGTGCACCAGCAATCTTACCCACCAATGCTTGGTCGATAGAGGCTGTTGGAGCAGGCGGCAAGCCTTTTGAGGAGATGGTTTGAACATCAATCGGTAGCTTGCGCTTGTCCGTGCCTACACCAGTACCCGTTACAACGATTTCTCCCAATTGAGTCGTCGATTTGAGTACAATGTTAAGGGCATTGGATGCTCCAAAGTCCACTTCTTGTGATTCGTGACCGGTATAGGAAACCAACAGTGTCGTGCTGCCCGCAGGCACTGCCACTGAAAATTTACCATTAATATCGGTCTGGGTACCTACACTGGTTCCCTTTACACGGATCGTAGCACCTACGAGTGCCTCACCGTCGTCACTGCTGGTTACGGTACCTACTATATTGCGTTGAGCCATAGCGATACCCACCACCGCAAGTAACATGCAGAGTGTTAATAAAAAACGCTTCATACAAAATTTGATTTGGTAAGATAATAAATGAATGTTTGAGTGAAAATTTTAAAATTATAGTTGGTTATTCAGACAAAAGAACGAATTTTTGTCCAAAAAAGAAACGAACGAAGGATATTCAATTTAATTTTATGGAGAAAACGAGAACGAATTATAGGTTGCGAGGAAATATTATTTGGTTGTCTCTTATAATTAAAGACATGTCAAAGATAGAAAACCGTTTGGTTTAAGCACAAATTTTTAATAATCAATTTTTGAATTGATTTAAAAAAAATTATTAAAAAATTGTTAAGTATTTGAAAATCAAATACTTAACAACGTGATTTCGGGCAGAAAAAAATAGCGTTTTTTCGCCATTAGCCTCAGGATAAGAGCCTTAAATACATTTTTATGGTGTTAGAAAGCCCAAAATAAAGCGCGTCAGAGATCAAAGCATGCCCAATACTTACTTCTACTAATTCGGGGCATTCGTCCTTAAAATAACGTAGATTGTCGAGGTTTAGGTCGTGTCCCGCATTCACACCAAGCCCCATTTCGCCTGCTAATTTAGCGGCTAATTTATAAGGAGCAATCGCTTTTTCGCGCCCCATTTTGTAGTCGTGGGCATAAGGACCCGTGTATAGTTCAATACGATCAGCTCCGGTCATTTTAGCCCCTTCTACCATTTTGGGATCGGGATCGACAAACATGGAAACACGGATGTTTTTTTCGTGCAATGCAGCGATGATTTCTTTTAACCGACTGGCATTTGCTATGGTATCCCAACCATGATCGCTGGTCAACTGGTCGTCTGTATCGGGTACCAAAGTGCATTGGTGGGGCGCATTGTCCAACACGAGTTTCATAAATGCTGGATCGGGATTGCCCTCGATATTGAACTCCGTAGTAACGATAGGCAGCAGCATCGGAACATCATCGTAGCGGATATGCCGCTGATCGGGACGTGGGTGTACTGTAATACCTTCAGCACCAAATGCTTCGCAATCTTTGGCTACTTGAACCAAATCGGGCAAATTGCTGCCACGCGAATTGCGCAACAATGCTACTTTATTGATGTTTACACTTAATCGAGCCATAATTTAGATTTATATTTGCCGCAAAGAAACGATAAAACGGCCTTTCGAGGCCTTATTGTACCAATTCAATTCGAGAAAATGAACAGTTTGCCAGAAGATCATACACCACAACCCATAGAACCACTTGATAGTGAGATGGTTAAGATTCCATTGCGGAAACCAGAAGTACGTGTCCGTCAAGTACTTGCCCTCCTCGTAGGGCTTTGTTTTGCTGGGATTTTACTTACGCTATTGGCCACCAAAATATTAGAATACGGCCTTGGCTGGGATCTAAATGTTATGACGGGACAACTACCCGACGATGCCCCCGATTCGGATGTTTGGAAAATGCGTTTTGTGGCTGGGTTAAACCAGATTATGGTATTTCTACTGCCTGCTTTGGGCTGTATTTATGTGTTACGCAATGTACTGCCAGCGTTACCCGACGGGGTTTCCTTGCGCCGTTTTCCATATTTCAACCAATTGGCTTTATCTATTGTATTGCTGATTGCTTCCATGCCTGTCGTATTTTA
>JAAFHO010000193.1 GCA_013297575.1 Chitinophagales bacterium | reverse complement strand
GTATGCTGAGAATGGTTAATTTTCGCCAAATTTTCGTTAAATTTTTCGCCGAAAATACCCCATTTCGACTGCAAAATTTGCCTTGATTTGACAAAAATTTCCTCATTTCAGCATTACGACCCTAATTCTATATAATGTCTAACATTTTTGCGAATTTTGCGCCCAAAAAAAAATCCAAATGCGGTTTTGTTTATCCTTATTTTTGTGGCTTAATGTATTGATGCTTACTGCTCAAGATGGCAGTGACGCTTTACGTGCAGCGCCTTTTTTGACGTTTGTTGCCGAAAATGGCGATAATGCGGCTATCGTACTTGATGCTTATGGCTTAGGTGCATACGATTGTAACCTCTCACAGTTTTTAAAACTCAATAAAGTAAAAGACGCAAAAACACGGCTCGTAGTGGGGAAATCTTACAAATTACCCCTACAAGTTATGCGCTATAATGGTTCAAGTATCCGGTCAACTGCGGGCATTGAAAACTGGAAAACTGCAGTTCAGATCCGTGATTATAACTATGCTATGCAAAAAAGCGGTATCCGAAACGATGATTTTACCGACAGTCGAAAACTCTGGATTCCTTGGCATTTGATTAACTGCACCCAAAAAAGCATTGCAAAATTCCCAGTGGCAGAGGGTAAAGTACCGACGAACAAGCCTAAAAAGAAAGTAACGCCTGCTACTGTTTTTGGAGGGGAACCTTCATCAGAAGACAACCCACGTATTTTCCCTATTTTTGGCAATAAGTACGCTAAAACACCACTTATTTCATCCAAATTAAAAGGAAGAGTCTTTTACCTCATTAGTGGTCATGGCGGCCCCGACCCCGGTGCAAGGGGCAAACGAGCCGGAATTACACTCTGCGAAGATGAATATGCTTATGATGTAACGATACGGCTTTTGCGTTATCTGCTGAGCCATGGCGCCACGGCCTACATGATTGTACGCGACCCCAATGATGGTATCCGAGATGAAAACTACCTTACTTGCGATAAAGATGAGGAAGTATGGGGCAATAAAGTAATCCCGATCAACCAAAAAGAAAGGCTGGGCCAACGAACGGATATTATTAATGCACTAACGGCCGCACACGAGGAACGGGGTGAAACAGACCAAACAGTGGTAGAAATTCATGTGGATTCCCGCAGCGTGGCCACCGAAACAGATGTATTTTTTTACTACCGGGCGGATAGTGAACCAAGCATGAACCTCGCCTTGAACATGCACCAAATATTTATTCAAAAATACAGTCAAAAACGCGGTCCAGCACGCCGATATACGGGATCGGTTACTACACGGGATCTTTATACACTGCGCGAAACCAATACCAATAAGGCCGTTTATGTAGAATTGGCCAATATCCAGAACGACTGGGATCAGCAGCGGATTGTACTCAAAAACAACCGTCAAGCCATTGCCAACTGGCTAGGGCAAGCACTCACTAAAAAATAGGTTAATTTCCTGTTTTAGGGATTATTTCTGTCTCTTCACCAAAATAGTGGGCAAATTGCGCCATTTGTTCGGCCATTTTCTTGTTATTGGTGGCGCGCAAATAAGTTTGGCTCAACGATTGTAACACTTGATATACAAATCGATCCATTTCTACTACCTGCATTTCCTTCGTCCAAAGATCAATCCGCAATGTATCTTTATGCGCTTGGTCAAATAAGGCAATCATCATAGCTTTGCAGTGTTCTGTGACACCTTCTTCGTGCATATCACTTGCCGACCAGTCAATTCTAACAGGTACTTTTTCGGCATCAAGCCCAACGCGAATCTTTATTTCGCTAGTATGTTCTATTGTACTCATAATATTAATTTACAAACTATAATTTAAAAAACATCACTTTTTATTAATAATTGGTAACAGCACCAACGCCAAAACACCGCCCACTACATTGTAAAAAATCTGAATAGTAAAAAACGCAATATTCGCATACGAAAAAGCATCTCCACCAGCCACACCATACAACGAAAGCCCCGCAATACACAAGGCATGAAAAGTACCCATCCCACCAGGAGAAGGAATCACAAAACCAAGTGTGCCAAATACAAAAATCATTAATGCCGCACCCGCAGAAAGCCCCGCCGTAGGCCCAAACGCTTTAAGGTTCCAATAACATTGAAGAAAAAACATGACCCAAATACCCAACGACAACGCAATAAACAACCCCGGACGCTGCAATTGAAATACACTCCTGATACCATCGCGAAAACCTTGAACAATACCTGTAAACTTTTGAAAAACAGCCAATTGCATCAAACGATTGCGCAGCACCCAAGCAGCTACTAGTCCCACCAAACCCAATACTAAAATAAGCCAAACAATCGGATTAGATAACAATCCACCGCCACTATTCCCAGAGGATTTACCCTTATTGATAAAGTCGAGCAGTACGCCACCTTGAAAAACAAAAGCGAGACCAATGACCAATATCAAGCACATAAAATCAACCAAACGATCAATGACCATGGTGCCCATCACCTTTTCCATTGGGATATTTTCGTAACGCGCCAGCGAACCCGGACGCACCACCTCGCCCATACGAGGAAGCCCCAAATTGGCAAAATAACCCAGCAGAATAGTAAGAAAACTATTACTCAACCGAATATGATACCCCATAGGCTCGTGCAGCATTTGCCAACGGATAGCACGGAACAAATTACTGACCGTAAATGCACCCACAACCGCCAACAACCAACCCATATTGACCGTTGAAAAATCGTATAATAACTTGTTGATGAGGCTACATTGATCGGAAGGAACACCATCCAAACGGCATTGTTCCTGAAAAGCAGTATTTTGCGAGCGATAGACAAGGGTTAAGATAACGATACCTAGTCCGGCAAAAAGAATAAATTGAATTAATTTTTTCACGCCGCAAAGGTAGCAAGTAATGCTGAATTATAAATGATGAATAATAAATCTAATGAGCAACCGATCTATTTTAAGCAATTCACCCAAAAACTCCGAAAAATAAACTACTTTTGCGGCGTTTTTTCTGCAACACCATGCGAACTATTTCTTTTCTCCTCATCACAGGCTTATTTTTCGTTGCCTGCGCCAAAAAAGAAGGCGCAAATAATGACCGCGAAATCGCGAAAGTCTATGATAAGGCCCTTTATGCTTCTGAAGCATCTGCCAGCGTACCCGCCGGCACCAATCCCCAAGACAGCGCTTTGCTCGTCGGGGCGTTTATACAACGTTGGATTAGCGAGCAATTGCTTATGTACGAAGCCGAGCGCAATATCCCAAAAGATGCCAATATCGACAAATTAGTGCGCGATTACCGCGCCTCTTTGGTGCGTTTCAATTACGAAGAGCAACTGATTGGGCAAAAACTCGACTCTACCGTGAGTGAGCAAGAAGTACGCAAATTCTATGAAGAACATAAAGATGAATTCCAATTACAAAGTACCATCTTAAAATGTATTTTGATAAAACTACCCACTAGCGCACCTCAATCAGAGATGAACAAACTCTGGAACAGTAGGAAAGATGAGGATAGAATAAAATTAGCCGAATTTGCTAAAGAGCGGGCAACCTTAACACTATTAGATCGCAACAAGTGGTATAGATTGGATGAGGTAGCCGCGATTTTGCCTAAAGGAACGTTAACTACTGATAATATTGGTTCGCGCAAGGAAGGCACACTCAGCGAAGGTGATTTTAGATATTATTACCGCGTTTTGGAATCGGTGCGCGGCAAAGAAACCGCTCCTTTCGATTATGTACAAGAACAAGGTTCAAAAGTGATCTTGCACAAGCGCAAACAGGACTTGTTGGATAATTGGAAAAGAGAAGTTTATGATAACGAACTCAGAAGGGGAAATATCAAAATCCTTAACTAATGATCAAACGTTTACAAAAACCTTGAAAGTCTCGTAAACGCAATGCCCATTCGCATTACATACTAAAAAGAAAAACATACTATTAATAATGATAAAACAAGTATTTAAAACCCTTTTTGCGGCCATTTGCTTGATGCCCATGGCGGTGACCGCCCAAGAAGGCAAAGCAGTGATTGATAAGGTAGTGGCTACCGTTGGTGGCGAAATTATCCTCCTCAGCGAAGTACAAGAGCAATTGAGCTATGCAAAACAGCAGGACGCTAATTTGCCTGCTTCCTATAGTTGTGTAGTGTTGCAAAATATTATTGTCACCAAATTATTGGTTAATCAAGCCAAATTGGACTCCCTTGATGTAAAAGACGAAGAGGTAGAAACACAATTGGAAACAAGGGTGGAACGGCTTTTGAAATATTTTAACCAAGACGAAAAAGCCTTGTTCGAATACTATGGCCAAACCGTCAATGAAATGAAAGACCAAATGCGCAACGATATGCGCAACCAGTTGCTCTCGGAACGCATGCAAGCACAGGTCACAGGAAAGGCAACCGTAACCCCATCAGAGGTACAAACGTTCTTCTCAAAAATACCAAAAGACTCTATGCCTTATTTCAACTCCGAAGTAGAAATCAAGGAACTAGTGTTTAAACCTACTGTGAATGAAACACAACGCACAAAATCACGCGGATTAGCACAAGATTTACGCAAACGTATTGTTGAAGGCGAAAACTTTGCAGATTTGGCCAAAAAATACAGCGATGACCCCGGCTCTGGCGCAGAAGGTGGTGATCTTGGCTGGCAAAAACGCGGTACGTTCGTCGCTGAATTTGAAGCCACTTGTTACAATTTGGAAAAAAATCAGATCAGTGAAGTGATCGAAACGGAGTTTGGATTCCACGTTATCCAATTACTCGAACGAAGGGGCAACCTCGTGCATGCGCGGCATATATTGATCCGTACCGAAATTACCGACGAGGACCTAGATTTGGCCAAAGCAAAACTAGATTCTATCCGCACCCTGATCGTTAAAGACAGCTTGCCGTTCAGTTTTGCTGTTAAACGTTATGGCGATAAAAATGCCCAAAGTTATAGCAACGACGGACGGGTGACCAACCCTCGCTCTGGCAATACATTTTTTGAAGGTACGGATTTAGAAACCGATATTTTCTTTGCTATTGATGGTTTAAAAGACGGCGAAACTACCGTTCCAGTCGTATTTAGGGCACCTGATGGTTCTAAGTTTTTTAGGCTAATTCAATTACAAAGTAGAACAAAGCCACACAAAGCCAATCTAAGACAAGACTATAATAAGATTCAGGCGGCAGCTTTGGAGCAGAAAAAAACGGCATACACCGAAAAATGGGTACTCGATCGCTTGCGTTCTACCTACCTCGCCGTCGATCCATTATATGGCGATTGTCCGGAAATAAAAATGATGCTCAACCAAACTAATTGATCACTCTGACCTAAAAAATATATGTTTGTTTGATTTAAAACGAATCATATACCCACAGTCGAACACAAATTTACTCAAACACATGCAATTCAAATTATTTGCACTTATAAACCTTTGCCTCCTACCCTTTTTTGCCATAGCACAAAGTGATAGCATTTTGCCCGTTGTGCAGTACGAAAAACCCGTAGAATATGAAATTGGGGGTATCCGTGTACTCGGTGCCGGTTATGCCGACCCCAATGCGCTGATTTCTTTGTCGGGCTTAAAAGTTGGGCAAAAAATTCGTATTCCCGGGCAGCAAATTACCAAAGCCATCCAAACGCTTTGGAACCTGAAACTGTTTACAGATGTAGAAATTGTACGCGAACGCACACAAGGTAATCTTGTATTTCTCGAAATTAAAGTCAAAGAATTGCCCCGTTATATGCGCCACGCCTTCAAAGGGGTGAAAAAAAATAAACACGACGACTTGAACGACGTGGTCAATAAATACATCCAAAAAGGCGCTATTTTGACAGATAATAATAAGTCTTCCTTAAAATATGCGATGGAAAACTTTTATATCGACAAAGGTTATCGCAATGCACAGGTAGCGATAAAATCCTACCCAGATGAACGCAGCACCAATGGCGTTCGCCTCGAATTTATTATTGACCGTGGCAAAAGGGTAAAGATCAAAGACATCACTTTTACGGGTAATGAGCATGTAAAAGCACGAGTTTTGCGCAAAAAAATGAAAAAAACGACCCGTACACGTAAGTTTTTTAAAAAATCGAAACTGGTGCGTAAGGAGTACGACGAAGATAAAGAGAAACTCGAAACCTATTATAATAACCTTGGTTTCCGCGATGCTCGTGTGATAAAAGATAGTATTTGGCGCGACCCAAAAGGTAAAATTCGTATCCACCTAACTTTGGAGGAAGGTCACCGTTATTTTTTCCGCAATATTTCATGGAAAGGCAATACGATTTACGAAACGAAGTATTTGAACCAAGTTCTTGGGATCAAAAAAGGCGATGTATTTAACCAAGAATTGCTTAGTAATAGGCTTTCATTTAGCCAAGATGGGCGAGATATTTCTTCTTTGTACCTCGATAATGGTTATTTGTTCTTCCGCGTTGATCCAGTAGAAATTGCTATTGAAAATGATTCTATTGACCTCGAAATGCGTATGTACGAAGGCCCACAAGCCACCATTGATCGGGTCATCATCAAGGGTAACGACCGCACCAACGAACACGTGATACGCCGCGAATTATATACCCGCCCTGGCGATAAATTTAGCCGTTCTGATATCATTCGCTCACAACGCGAGATCATCAACCTTGGCTATTTCAACCAAGAAAACCTCGGTATCAATACTCCAGTAAACCCAGAGCGCGGTACTGTGGATATTGAATACACGGTGGAAGAAAAGCCATCCGACCAATTGGAACTTTCGGCGGGTTACCAACCTGCTGTGGCTGGTTTTAGTAATCGTGGTAATATTATTGGTACACTTGGAGTAACTTTTAATAATTTCTCGGCACGCAATATCAAAAACAAAGAAACTTGGAATCCATTGCCACAAGGCGACGGACAACGGTTTAGTTTGCGCGGCCAATCGGCTGGTGAGCGTTTCCAATCTTATAATATATCTTTCACAGAGCCTTGGTTGGGTGGCAAACGCCCTAATTCCTTGACTTTGGCTGGATTTTTTAACCGCTATTCCAATGGTTATGGCAGTGGAGCCGGCAAGTTGGATATTATTCAAGGGACTGTTGGCTACGGTACGCGTTTGAAATTCCCAGATGACAACTTTGTATTCCGTGCAGATGTGGACATTCAAACCTTAAAACTCAACGGATTCCCTGGTTTTTCGGATGATAGAGGCAATAGCGTAAGTGATGGTATCTACCACAACTATAATCTTGGTCTTACTATAGCGCGCAACAGCGTGAATGACCCGATTTTCCCAAAAAGTGGTTCTACTATTTCTTTAAAAACGCAGATGACACCACCTTATTCCTTGTTTAACAAAAAATCCTCAGCGTATTATGATACCACCAGTATTCGTAATTTGTACCGTTATGTAGAGTATATTAAATGGCGTTTCGATGCCGAATGGTACACGCCGGTGGTAGGTAAATTTGTATTAAAAACCTCTACCAAAATTGGTTTACTGGGCAAATGGAACAAAAATGCGCCATTGAGTCCATTCGAGCGTTTCCAGGTAGGCGGCGACGGATTGAACAACCAAAACTTCGGTTTTAATGGTCAAGAAATCATCAGTGCGCGTGGATATGAAGCACAAAACGAATCGGGTAAAGTAAACGGTATCATGTCGGAAGTAGGTAATGGACGCGTAGGCGCCGGTGTATTTAGTAAATATACCGTGGAACTACGTTACCCCATTTCACTCAACCCACAAAGTACCATCTTTGTCACCGCTTGGGCACAAGGTACCAATGCTTGGCAAAGTCTTAAGCAATACAATCCATTTGATGTGCGCAGGGCTGCAGGCTTAGGTTTGCGCGTGTTCCTGCCTATGTTTGGTACGCTTGGTTTCGACTATGGTTTTGGTTTTGACCGCCCCGATTTGGTGGGTAAAAAAGCAAAATTGAAGGATTATGGCAACTTTAATATTGTTTTGGGCTTTGAACCGGATTAGAATAACCAAATGGGGAAATACATTATCGCTAGTTTACCCCTCCAAATGCTGCTTTCTTGGCAACTTTGGTGGCCCTATGGACGCACATTCCCCACACTGCCATTGGTAGAATGCTTAGGCGTTGTGCCGGATGCAGTAAGTTGGGTATTGTCAACGATTTTGTTTTTTTCTTGTTTATTATATGTAATGGGCAGATGGACCGCACGGGTCTTTCTGCCCGTTGTGCTTTTGGTGGTGGCGGTATTGTGTATCTTGGATTTGAATCGCTTGCAGGTTTGGATCTGGATGTGGTACTGTTTGTGGATCGTAGAATGGTTGGATTTAAGCCACAATAAGGCATCACGGTTTCAGTGCTGGGTGATTGCGGGTATTTATGTCTGGAGCGGTTTTAACAAAATAACGCCTTGGTTTTCCGTCAATTTCGACTGGTTTTGCGAAGTATTCCAATGGACGAAACCATTATCGGGCAATACTATGCTTTGTTACAGTACGGGTATATTTGAAATGCTCATCGGTGTTTTTTTACTTTGGCCAACTACCCGCACCGCAGGCAAATGGATGGCTACTGTATTACACCTATATATCTTATTGGTTTTAAGCCCTTTAGGGCACAATTGGAACCCTGTCGTATGGCCTTGGAACGTGGCCATGATTGGTTTGGTTTGGTACTATTTTCAAGATAAATCCGCTGTAAAATGGCCCGCTTCCCCAGCATATTCCGTGTTGGCTGTATTGGTTTGGGTGATGCCTATTTTGAATATTTGGTATTATTGGCCAGAGAGTATGTCGTGGAAAATGTATGCAAATACCCAACGCGAAGCCGTTATTATTGCACAAAAAAGCATACTTTCTACCGACAATGGATGGCCGTGGGAAGCCACTTCAGATGGTCAAAACCGTTTGTTGGTGGACGATTGGGGGTATAAAGAATTGCAAGTACCGCCGTTTAGCAGCAGACGCAATTTT
>JAAFHO010000191.1 GCA_013297575.1 Chitinophagales bacterium | reverse complement strand
TGATTTACCTCCTCTAATTTTTCCTTTTCAAGCCGCTCAATCCTGATCTTATTTTCATAGTCAGCACGTAAAAACAGGAGATGTAACGCCAGCCAAAACAAACCAACCACAACTAAAACATAAAACAAATAAGCCCATATTGTCCGCCAGAAAGGGGGTAAAACCGTTACTGGCAGGCTTGCTTCTTTCGGATTCCAAACCCCATCAGCATTAGCCGCCTTTACCTTAAACACATATTCGCCATTGGGCAAATTGGTATAGTGCGCCAGTCGGTGCGCCGCATCTGTGTAAATCCAATCGGGGTCGAAACCCTCTAGTTTATACGCAAATTTATTGTAAGCCGAGTAGGAATAATGTAGCGCCGAAAATTCAAAACTTACCACATTATCGCGGTATGTTAGCGTGAGATGGTCGAGTTGTGTAATGCTTTTTTCCAACAAAAAGCCCTCGTCTGTGGGTTGGCCAGGAACGACTATTTTGTTAAATAACCTTAGTCCTGTAATCACTGGCGGCGGTGGTATTGTATCAATAAGAATTTCTTTGGGTTTGAAATAGGTAATCCCTGAATTACCGCCGAAAAGCAAGATTCCCGTGCTTGTTTTTATTGCCGCACTGCTATTAAATGAGCGTTCACGCAGGCCATTCCTATTCATATAGAAGACCGAATTATCTTCTTGACCAAACACAACGCCTTTTTCTGAACTCAACCAATACTGCCCGTTTTCCATAGGTATTACAGCCTCCAAGTGCGCCGATGTAGAAAAATCCTCTGAAATAAGAGGCACAAATGTATTTTGATTATTTCTTTTAAAGTAAAATCCATTCTCCGCTGTAGCCCAAAGATTGCCATCGGTATCGGTGATTAAGGAGGTCATAAAATTTACATTTATCTTATCATCCCCTGCTGCTTCTTGGTGCAAATGGCGCACTAAAGTGAGGCTTTTATCCACCTCATTGAATAATAATTGGAAAATACCGCCACCTCTTGTTGCAGCCCAAAGGTAAGTAGTACCTTGCTCCTTTGTTTCCGCTAGTACAACAACCGGCAACATCCGAAAATCTACCAGTTGGTCTGTCGTATTGGTAAATTTTAATACACTATACCCTTTCAATGACGAGGCAGTACTTACAACATTGCTATTAGTGGTGGCATCGGGGATTAATAAGTTAATACCGGCATCCCAAAAACCTAACCAAATTTTACCATCCTGCCGCAGCAATCCCGACATCACATAATCATTGCCAAGGCTTGAGGTTGTGTTGCCTCGTGTGAGTAATTCTGCCTTACGAATAACGCCGCTACCCAGTGGTACATCTTGTTCTTTGAACTTAAAAACGCCCGCCCCTTGCGTCAAAACCCATATATTCCCATTATTATCGGGAAAAACAGCCGATATAAAATCGGTGACCGATGATTGATTCGCATCCGATAAAACATAGTGTTTGGCATTGGCCCAAATAGGCGTACCACCACTCAATGGTATCCTAAAAATACCACCGCTTATGGTGCCTACCCAAATATTATTGGTGGTTTGGGACAAATAAGAAATAGACTCATGCGCAGATTGTGGTGATCGGCGGAGTTGGAACAAGTTAAAATTAGAAAATCGCGGATCTAATTTATTGAGTCCTTTGTTGGTGCCTATCCAAATAATTCCACTCCGATCGCAAAACAACGAATACAAATTATTGGATAGTAGCCCTCCTGCTTCTGTGTCTTTGGCAAAAAATCGTTGTAATTCACCCTCTTGGTAGTCCTTCGCGGTAGGAGAACCGTTAAGCCCCTGTTGAGGCGTTAATAGGTTGAGGCCATTAAAAGTGGCCACCCAAATAGCATTTTTTACAGGATAATCGCTTTCGCAGATCGCGCTGACAAAATTATTGCTTAGGCTGTTTGGTTGGTTAGATTTACATTCGAAATAGCTTATTTTGTCAGGGTGCGGCGTTTGATCCGTCATAAAATCGCCTGAAATATCCAACCACTTTAAGCCTTGTTTGGTGCCAATCCAAATGGCAGCAGGATGGTCCCGAACCAAGACAATTTCATATACAAAATTGTGAAATTCAATACTTTGGGGTGAAGCGCCTTTAGGGTGCAACAATACCTGCTGAAAATCTAGGGTAGGGGAATTGCCAGCCAACCGATATAACCCATGTGAACCAGCGACCCAAATACATCCATCGGCAGTTTGATTAATGGCGTACAAATAAATATTTTCACTCGGGGCTGGCGTTTTGCCGGGTAAGGGGACATCGATATACCTTTTTTGAAGTGGGTCATAGAGTATTAAGCCACTTTCTCCTCCGATCCAATACCGCCCTTTGTTGTCGCGAAAAAAAGAAGTAATATTTTGTGTTTTTAAGGTGTTCTGTGAAGGAAACACCTTTGAAATAGGTTCGAATTGCTCGGTAAGCCGATTGAAACGGTACAAACTAGCACTTCGTGTAGCCGCCCAAATATTTCCATCCACATCTTCAAACAAATCGGTTATTTTACTGCTTTTTAGCCCCGATTCATACCCAAATTGCTTAAATGTATAGGCATCATAACGCCAAATCCCAGACCATGTAGCAACCCATAAATACCCATGCCGATCTTGTAGCATGGCATTAACAGTAGCTTGACTAATTTCATACTCTGGTGGCATGGATTCAAAAATCAAATCGTGCTTTTGACCATAACCCGAAGTCTTACAAAGTATTAAAATGAGTACAATGCACCATTGTAGTATATGAAT
The DNA here is from genome assembly GCA_013297575.1 of Chitinophagales bacterium. Classification (GTDB taxonomy): domain Bacteria; phylum Bacteroidota; class Bacteroidia; order Chitinophagales; family Saprospiraceae; genus M3007. The sequence goes on along the minus strand of JAAFHO010000191.1, from coordinate 6,212 downwards.
AAATTTGCCCATGAAGAGGCAAAAATACTATAAATTTATGTTAGGAATGAGATTCAAATAAAGGTATAGATTTAGCGCTTCATTTTGTCCCTCTCCTCGTTTTTGACCCCAACCCCACTAAAACACAATAATTGATCACCTTGAATGCTTTTATCGTATCACCGCAACAGCCTTTACAGCAGTTTTTTCGCTACTTTTTAAATGTATCCAATACAGGCCATTCGTCAGTTCAAATGGAACAGACAAGGCAATATTTTGGATGCCAGCCTCTAAATTACCGGCGTAAAGGCTTTGTACAAATGCCCCTTCTACATTATACAGTAATATTTCAATATTTTCTTGTTGATCCAATACAAAACTCAGGTGAGCGCTTTCAGCACTAATCGGATTGGGCGATACCGATAAAGTAATAGCCGCTTCCTCTACGGCAAATGTACCCACTGGCATCGGCTCTACCAACAGTGCGAGATCCCAAACCAACTCGGGTAATGGCAATTTGAGTACACCGCCCGTTACGGTAAACGCAGATGACGAAGCCAAATCACCTGTTTGGCAATTGTACCATTTGGCTTGGTAATTACCTGATTCAATATTGTCTATTTCCAGCATGGCATTGGTAACAGCGTTGGGTATGCCGTTGGCCTTCACATTGACATGGTTATAATCCGAATTTAATAACCAAGCCGCTAAATGCTTATTATCTGCTGATTTGAGCACATAAGCATCTACCACCGAACCAATTCCTGAAAAAGCGTAATTACTAATATTCATCCAATCTACACCAATATTATCCACTTTTAAGGTATGTAGTCCTTGGGGTACATTAATTGTATAGGATTGGTTGACGGCTGGAATGATATTGAGCACCTCTACCCCATCCATTACGACATATAATTTAGGGCTATTCCCCACTTGCGAACCCGTCAGAATCGTAAATTTACCCGCTTCCGGCATATTTACCTTGAAAACTGGAGGCCGCCGGAACTGCGTATTCCAACTAGATCCATATAAAAACTGGCCAAGTTTTGGCGAAGATGGGAAAACGACACCAGCGCTGGATATTTGAATTACGGTATCGCCTAAGCCGCCCCAACCTAGCGAAGTGCCCAATTTGAGATCGCCTGGCGCACCCGAAACAAATGCAGAAAGCGTAGGGCGGTAATTTTTTTCATCAAAATCTACTTCTTTTGCTACCGAAGCAACACCCGTAAAATGGTGGTACAGATTGCGTGGATCAAAATAATTATCCCACCACCAATTCATACCAGTCCCTGTACTTCCTCCAAACAGAGGTCCCCAAATATTATTGTGGATATGGATACCATCGGGGTCGAGTGTACTTAAACCACTGCCATCCGAACCGAGGCCATACTCACCTATATGCACGGGTTTATCATATTTTTGGAGGTTTTCGCGCGAACCTGCGACCAAAATACGCTCTAAATTAGGGCTGTCAAAATAGTAATGTCTTTGGGTATAATCCATATCTGGGTTGTTCCAAAGTGCGTCGTCTTCGGTATCGGGTGTACCAAAACTGGTACTTACTGGTCTTTTTAGGTAGTCATTTTGCTTGAGGAAAGCCGCCATTTCGGCGTGCCAATCCACAATGGCTGATTTATTTTGGGCAAAATTGTCGGTCCAGTTGACTTCATTAAACAGTTCCCAAGTCATAATACTGCGTTGTGCACCCCAACGGGCCAAGATATAGCGCAAGCGGTTTTTGTGCAGTTTTTTTGCTTGAGCATTCGTAAAAAAGTCCCAAGTATTTTGGCATGGGCCACCATTGACGGCATTGTAAGGACTCTCCGACCAATTAGGGTTTACTTGTGAAGAAACTTGGCCATGATGGTTGATGCAAAACATGGTATATACCCCTTTCTCGGCGCAATAATCCATGAGCCAATCTAGGTAAAAGGCATTAGATTGCTTGTATTTTTTTAAACCTGCAAAACCGCTACTATTGTTTTTCCATTCGATCCCCAATCCCCAATGACAGAGCCAAAGCCGCATAAAATTGCCTTTTGCATCTGACATTTTGGAGATCCATTTCTTGTAATCTGTGTATGGATTGCTGGATTGCCACGCGATATTTTCGCCAATTGGAATATACGGTGTACCATTGTCAAATTTAAAATAATTGCTATTCCCTACTTGCACAAATCCGTTATTTTGTGGGGAGGTTACCGCAACACAGGTAAATTGCTGGGTGGCGAAAGTACCTGTTCCTGAGGCATTGGTGCAGGCAACATTGTAAGACCAATTGCCCGTTTGTCGGGGTGAAAAACGAAGATAAAAACCATTGGCCGAGGGTACTGCGGATAAAGTGCCTGTATTGATATTAGAAATTTGAAAGCCCTCCATATAAAAGCCTTCAACGTTGATCTGTTCTCCATTGGGTGCGGTAAACACGGCGGTCACTCTAATTTCATCGTAGTCGTAAGGGTTAACGAAATTGGCGTTTACACCTATTTGCGCTTCAAATTTACCATATTGCTCTATGGTATTCGATACCGATACAACAGATTGAATAACAGGCACTTGTGCAATAAGTAAAATGGGTAAAAATTGAATAAAAGCAACCCAAAAACAATTGTATATATTTTTCATAATTTAAAACTATTAAATGCACTGTAAAATAAGTTTTTTTATATTTTAAAGTCTCTATTTTCTGCATATGTCTAGCGGTTGACCGACCCAGAATGGGTCAAATGTTTATAGCAAAATCGCAGTTTCAATACGCGTGCGACCCTGTAGGGGTCGAATGTCATATAACAACACTGCTCTATAAACATTTGACCCATTCTGGGTCGGCTACACCCTCAAAATATACAAAAACTTATTTTACACTGTACTAAATTCTTTGTAAAAAGGTAAAAAGATTGCTATCTTACGATAGCAACCCCAATTCCAATCTATTCAAATCAAATGTGCGTTACTACATTACACTAACTATTTACTATTATTTTTCTTAGGCAGCTTGTAAAAATTCCATAAATCCGATTCAAACAACGTATTCGGATGCTGGAAAAATGTCTGAAAATCAACCGCACTTACACCCCCTGGATACGGGACATAATGGTGTTTTTTGTTGGCATTGCGCCACGCACACGCGTAAGCGATACGCCCCAATATGGGTTCGGCGAGTAAATTTTTCAAAAACACATTGGTCCACCAATCTGGCGTAGGAATACCCTCAAAACCAAATTCAGTAAGTGCTGGCACCTTGCCCCTTGCCTCTGCTGTTTTTACTAATACCGACTGCACCTGCCTAAACTCATCCCAAGTTTGGTCTGAATTATCGTTGGCATAAAAATCAATACCCAACATATCCACCCATTCATCACCAGGGTAAAAAGTCAGCATTTCTGCCTCAGATTTAAAATTGTACGAAGTGCTAAAGGAATACAGCACTTGGTGCAATTTTTTTTCGTCGCGCAGGTAAGCCACCGTAAACCGCCAAAGTGCTTTAAAATCATCAGGGGTTACATGGGTATTTCCCCACCAAAACCAAGCACCTGTATGTTCATGAAAGGGTCGAAAAATAACAGGTATAGCATGCCTGTCGAATAGTCCTCCCGCCTTAAGATCGCTTACAAAATGGGCAAACCGATCCAAATCTTGCTTATACCGTTCATATTTGGCACCTCCCGGTAAAATATCTTTAACAGCAGCAGTCGTATCCCATGCCGAACCGGCAGTATGGTAATTATCCATGTGCCAACTCAGGGTAATTACGCCGCCACGTTCGTACCCTTCCTTGATCCAGTTTTTCATTTGTTTAAAATTCACACGATCGAGGTTTGCAGTGGAATCGTGTTCCAAGTTACCCAGTTCCCAGCCATAAACAGCAGGGTAATCGCCACAAGTAAACCGAACATCGGAGCCTCCTTTGATGTGCCTCCAACCAACACCGTAAGCCAAGTCATCCTGATGCCCAAACAAAATTTTACTTTCGGATGCGGCTTTTTGCAGGTTGACAAATAACGCCTTGGTGCGTTTGGTTGCCAACGGATCCGCTAGTTTTTGCCCCCATCCCAATATTGGGGAGCATAAGATAAATAGGAGCAAAAATCTCATTTATTAAAAGAAAAATAATTGAATGTAGGGGAACAAATACTTATTCCCCCACAATCAACAAATTATAAATTAGTTTATTTTAATTCAAAACGCACATTATCAATACAAGCATTCACTTTTGAAGTACCCGCATTAAATGCCACGCCAAAATCTTCATTAATCGTTGACAGGTCAGCAAGTTGCGTAGATCCTGCATAAAAATCGGTTAAATTGATCGTAACAGTTACCCAGCCACTTGTGACATAAGAACCCGTTGCAGCCCAAGGTTTCCAACCATACCAGTGATCGCCGGAACTACCCTTTAAACGCCAAGAAAATTCCCCACCAGTAATAGGCTCTAACACATTGATATCAAACTTGAGTACGTAATTGGCCACATTAGTACCAATAACTGCGCCAGGGAAATTATTGGCTCCATTGCGCCAAAACAAGCCAGTCCAACCGTTACAATCTTTATTGACACGGTGGTATTTGGAGCCATCCAAAGAAAGTGCTGGGTCGTTTTCGGGCGCACCTGCATCGCCCCACCATGCATCAAGACCATCAAAATTAAAGAACACCAACGACGGGTCTGTTACCGGATCAACACCTTGAATATTGATCACTGGCGATGTGATAATTTCGCCTGTCGCTGTTTTTAATTGAATGGTTCCCATACCTGTTTTTACGTTTGCTGGTACAACAACTTGGATCAAAACATCTGTTTTTGCACCAAACATAGTAGCATTAATGCCTACTGGGAATATTACCTCTGTTACTTCTGCCAAATTGGTGCCTTCAATAGAGATCATTTGACCTGGTTTTGCATCGGTAGGCATAGAAACAATCGTAGCAGATGTAGAAGCCAAAATATTGAGGCTTGCGCTGGAACTTACTTCATCGCCATTGGCCGCTACTACCGTAATGGCGCCATTGGTGGTACCTACTGGTACATTTACTTTAACAGCGGTGGCCGTTACACTACTCGGTGCGGCTTCTTTACCACCAGAAAACTTGACATTGGTCACCAAATCAAGGTTAGTACCCGTAATCGTTAGTTCGTTGGTGAATTGAATATCCATTGGCGCGATAGAAGCGATACTTGGCTTTATCATTTCGAGGTTATTGGTGGTCACGGATTTGGCTGCCGCTGTACCCAATTGCAATGTACCTGTTTGTGCATCTACAGGTACACTTACTGTAATCGAACTTGCTGTACCGCCACTTTGAATCGTACCCGATTTGCCGCCGCCAAAACCTACGGAGGTCACCAAATCGAGGTTTGTCCCCGAAATAGTAACGGTCGTGCCTGGTTTAACTGGATTTGGAGATAGGCCAGATACCGTTGGGAGTAACATTTGTAAACCGACTGTCACGGCAGTTTCTACTAAAGATTGCGCTACCAATTTGATTTCACCATCTTTGGCATCTGCTGGTACATTCAAAACGATTTTATCTGCTGCTTGGCTATCAAACGTGGTTATTTTAGCACTACCTGGGAATGCCACTTCGCGCACCAAATCAAGATCGGTACCTGTGATGGTGAGGCTGGTTCCTGCTTTGACAGGATTTGGCGTTATGGCCGTTCCAGCAGGCAGTGTTACATCCAATGATGTAAGTGATTCAATTAAAATAGGTTCGGGCATACCATTGGAAATAACCAAAACACCTGATTGCGCATCAGCGGGTACTTTTACTTCTATTTTGGTTTTGGTTTGGCTCGTAAAAGCCGCTGCCAATACCGATTTTTTATTGCTAAAAATGACCTCTTTAATGAGGTTCAGGTAATTACCTTCTATTGTTACCACATCACCAGGGCGCGCTTTGGCGGGAGCGAAAGAGGTTAATACAATAGGCTCTGAAATGGTCAACGCCGTTTTAGTGGTCAAGTCACCTTGTGGGGTTTTGAGTTTTACAACCCCATTTACGGTTGCATCGGGTACTGTAATGACGATTTCTGTAGCCGATTTGGATTTAAAATTAGTTACTTCCACATTACTCGGTAAAACAATGGCAGTTACTTGATCCAAATTTTTTCCGATAAAACGGAGATCGCCGCCGCGCAACGCAGGTGATGGACCAAAACTATTGAGTACGATCAATGTCTCGTCGGTATCATCGTCTTTTTTGCAAGATTCAACCAGCAAAAAAATGGC
>JAAFHO010000192.1 GCA_013297575.1 Chitinophagales bacterium | reverse complement strand
TTAGCAATTTTTTTAAAGTAAGGCGCTGGCAAAACGGTTAAAAGATAGCAGGGCAAAAAAGTAGCCAAGGCTGCCACACACGCCCCCGATATTCCCCCAACCAAATAGCCGATAAATCCAACAGTAATCACAACAGGGCCGGGTGTAATCATGGCTACGGCTACGGCATCTACAAATTCTTTTTCCGTAAGCCAACCAAATTCTTGTACCACTCCACCGTGTAAAAAAGGAATAATCGCCAAACCACTACCAAAAACAAAAGCACCGGCTTTGAGAAAAAACACGGCAATATTCCACAATGTTTTGCTATCTGTTGTCCAAAATAGGGTAGGAAAAAAAAGAAAAATACCCACCGTTTTTTTGTTTTTTATCCATGCTGGCGGTGCTTTTATAAACATATAAATTACCCCCGCCGCTAAAAAAACAAGTACATCTTCCCGTTGTGTTAGGAGTGTAAATGTAAGACCAATAGCGTATAAGAACCATAAAATACGATACTTTTTAACCGCCTCCCATTCCAATTTACTGATCGATTTTACGGTCAATTTATAAATACTTATCGCAATAATTCCTATGACAGCAGCACTCACACCATAAAAAACAGCCTGCATCCAAGCCAAGCCACCATAGGCTTTATAGGCTATTCCCAATACCAAAACCATGATAAAAGACGGTACCACAAAGGCCAAACCGGTCAAAGTTGCACCCAAAACACCGTAATGCACATATCCCAAATAAATACCCAATTGCGCCGCCATTGGGCCTGGCGAAAGTTGTGATAATGCCATACCTTCCCTGTAATCGTCTTCTGAGATCCAGCCTCGTTTTTCTACCAAATCGCGGTGCATATAACCCACTAAGGCTACTGGGCCTCCGAAGCCCGCATAGCCGAGATAAAAGAAATATTTGATCAGTTCAAAAAGGCTGTACTTAGGTGTGTTATCCGTTGCCATATTTTTAAATTATGCTTTGTTCCTGTTTTTAAAGACCAGTGATATAGGTTTATAAGAAATCATTAAATAAACCCAAACAGGTATTTGATTTGGACTTTCTATTTTTTTGAGCAAATTCATACTTTCGGTTGGAACATAATAAGAGATACCTAAGTGCATATCTAATTTTTCCGAGTGTTTATAATTCAAAACAAAGTCATTTTCAAAGCCTAAGTAGCGATTTACCGTGTTTTTTTGCTTGTCCAAAAGACCAAATTGGGAATAAAATAAATGCTCATCGGCGCGCAGGGATACCTTGTTGGATATTTTATAAATCAAAAAGAGATAAGGATTAATCAACCCGCTATTGCCGACATCGGCAGGAAATCGGGTAAAAAAGTTCATATTACCCATAAATTTCCACGCCACGCCGTATAAAGGTACAAAATTATGGTCAATAGTATTTTGAATGGCTGTATTATCGCCGCTTTGAATCTCTGCACCCAATCTTATTTTTAGTTGGGCAATACTTTGGCTTATTTCGGGTTGAATATAGTAAGCATGGATCTTTTTTTGCGCTGTATTTTTGCCATATTGATAAAAGGTGTTGATTGTCGCATAAAATTTTTTGTTGAAATATTCGATTCTACCTCCACTTGTATATCGGTTATAATAATTACGAGGTTGATCTGTTCTTTCAAATATATCAGTAGCATTAATCGTAGTAAGCGTATAATTTTCGTTCAATTTAAACTTTAAATAGTGGATAAAAAGCAATTTATACCGATGTGAAGCCACGGGCGAGTAAGCAGCATCAAAGTTCATTCCGTACTTTCGAGTAAAAGTTGTTATTAAATCGGTATTTAAATTTTTGCTTTTGTACATAAGCCGCAGCCCTTCATGTGCTCGGCTTTGTTGTCCCCAAGGTGCATCTGAAAACATTCGTCCATTATCTAAGGTGATGCCTTGTCGCCCGATTCTTAGGGCTATTTTTTTTGAAAGGGAAGGTTCGATATACAGTTCAAAGGCATTAATACTGCCAATCGCAGATGTTTTTTTCTGTTTGCCAAACAAGTGAATTTCCTGCCAAGAAGTGTGAAACTTAAATTTATTTCTTAAATACGTAATACCAAGTCTGTTGCGCTGAATATTGATAAGTTCGGGGTTAATTGAATCAGCAGGGGTCAATCCAAAATTATTTTTAAACTCAATACGAGGTCGTATCTCCAAATCTAAGCGCAGTTCATTCTTTGTCGTTTGAGGATCTTGCGAAAAGAGATTTGAGCACTCAATACTGAAAAAAAATAGGATTACAAATTTTAAATTTATTTTATTCATCTGTTAGCTTTTTCATAAATACCTGTATGACATGGTTGGCCTTTAGTTGGAAAACTACAATAAATTAAATAAATTTTGAACACCAATAGATCGTACTACATTAAAGGCTTCGCCATATTCGACACCAATAGTACGACCTAAAGCGGCATTTTTACCACGAATCGCCTCAAAAAATAATTTACACGTAATCGGGGTCTCTCGTTCTGTACTTAATGGGTCATAAAATTGGGATTTATATGCGCAAACTACTTCAAATTTCTTTTCAATATAAGATGAAATGTCAAATACAAAGTCAGGTTTGTTTAGGCTATCTTGATTATAATGATAGATCGCTTTAGGTTTCCATGTTTCTTGAATTTGATCCTCTTCTAACGTTTTAATTTTTATCAAATTTGATAAAAACGCAGCTTGTACGACCATATTTGCTGCTCTTGCATGGTCGGGGTGACGGTCGTTAGTTGCTGTCGTTAGGATAATATCAGGTTGATATTTGCCAATATTAGTAATAATTTTCAGTAAATTAGGTTCATCATCTGTGAAAAATCCATCTGGTAAATCTAATTGTTCCCGTACTTCTACGCCTAATCGTTTAGCGGCTTCAAAAGCCTCGTGCGTACGGGTTTCCACACAGCCACGTGTACTCAATTCTCCACGTGTCAAATCCAACAAACCCACTTTTTGCCCCATAGCAATATGGTGCAATAGCGTTCCGCCAGCGGCCACTTCTACATCATCAGGATGAGCAGAAATGGCTAAAATATCTAATTTTAAATTTTTACGTATCATTTCATAGTCTTTATTTCAATAATACATTGGATTATGCGAGAGGGGTATCTTGCTCCACACTACGGGACATTTTCAACAACTATACTTCGGCTCTGTCGGTTTTGTGCATGGAAATCGCATGATGTCCCTATCTAACCATCCAGCCGCCGCCCAAATTCCCGGAGGGAATGTATGTTTCTAGAATTGAATTGACCCAAATCCCGAAGGGCTACAGTTTCTACATATCTTTACATCAATTCAAGTTTTGATCCTTTTATGAATACAGGGCTTTTTTATAAAAATTTTAGGTGCAGCGCACCGAAATATTAATTTTAATGTTACGGTGCGCTGCACCTTCAACCTTGATTTTACCGATTTTTGCTACAAATATTACGGTGCGCTGCACCTTTTATAAGAAAAACCTGTTGGTTTATCTGTTCATAATCAATAGTATTTAACCTATAAACATTAATTCTCTCCGGGATTTTTTTTGGGCGGCGGCTGGATCATTAGTATTTAAAATGAATACCTCAATGTAGCGCCAAAAGTTCTTTGGTCGCCCAGTACACCTGCATAATGGCCTGCATTCCCAGCCGCCGGTAACAATTGCTCAAAATAATTCTCATCCAAAAGATTACGTACCCATATTGAAAATGATGTACCACTCGCCGTTTTGAAACCTAGACGAGCGTTGAGCAAAGCATAACCATCAACCACCAAATATTGAGATGGTGACGGACTAGATGAAAACGAAGAGCGGTAATAAGTATCAAAAGCGATAAATGAAGCACCTTTTACCCCTAAAAAAGTACTGTTTTTAGTCAATTCCACCCCTAAAGATCCGGTCCATTTGGAAACTCCCGGTAAATCGCTACCCGAAATATCTTTAAATGCCACTTGCTTACCATCTATTACCTGACCGGTCTCTTCCAGCGGAAGTGGCGCATTGGTGAAAGTAACATATTTGCCATCATTGTAAGCCAAGCCACCATAAACAGATAAATATTTTTTAATTTTAACATTAGCGTCCAACTCAATGCCCCGCACCCGCACTTCCTCCGCATTGGCAAGATAACCTCTATTAACGCCTATTTCAGGCGATTGAACAAGGGTTTGGTAGTCTTTTATATCCGTGTTATGGATGGTAAGATTAAGCGTTGAATTCGCAAAAGGTGTTGTTTTTATACCCAATTCAAAATGGCTAACCGATTCGGGTTTAATCACTGCTAAGTCCAACAAAGGTTCTCCATTAGCCGTGGGTAAACCTCCTAAATTAAGACCAACGGGTTTGTAACTTGTAGAATACGTCACAAAAGCATTTGCCTTTTTGGATAATTTATAAGCCAATGTTAGTTGTCCTGAAAGATTGGTATCGTCAATTTGTGCATTAAATTTTTGATTGGTATAAACGGCATTTTTCAAGGCAATCAAAGCGGGATCAGTTGTTTGTAATCCGCCGTAAGTTTGACGGTCAAAATCTATTTTTTTATCATCGTAATTATACCGAAGACCCGCCAATACACTCAAACGTTTTGTAATCGAATAGTCAACTTGTCCAAAAATAGCAGCACTCACTGTATTCATTTTCTGACGTGTTTTTATACCAAATCCTTCAAATAAACCGGGTGTTTTCCACAGATCGCTTGTTGTGTTTTGAGAAAAACGCCATGTGCTACTACCCGATTCTTCTATATGAACAGGGTCGGAATTGAGTTCTTGACCAAAAGCAAATAAGCCTAAAACACCACTCAATTTTGAAGTCAATGTCCCTGCCCAACGCACTTCCTGCGACCATTGCTGATGCCGTGATGTGGCTTGCGACAACTTTAAGGCTTGCAGTCCTGTAAAATCTCTATCATTGGAAGGATCCCAATTCCAATAACGCCATGCAGACGTAGCGGTAAGCGTACCTGAACCCAATTTTATATCCGCATTCAGCGAAACGCCACCCAATTCATTACCCGATTTCCAAGGCGTATCGTGGTCTATCAGCCGATCAAAAGGATTTCTACTGGGCAATTGATAATTAAGATCGGTAATGATTTGTTCAAACTGGCGGTATTTAGCGCGTAATGTGGGCGCAGTTCCCGCATAAACTTGAGCATAACCATCTGGGCGTTGGCGTGTCGCATCACCTATTAAAGTAATGCCTATTTTTTCTGTGGGTTTATACAATAATTGACCCCTGAAACCCAAATTATTTAGATCATTCACGCGTTTTTGAGTTGATACATTATAAAGTAACCCATCTCGTTGAGTGCCTGAAAAAGAAACGCGGCCAGCTATTTTTTTAGTGATTGGACCCGTGATGGAACTTTTCGCTTGTATGTAACCGTAGTTGCCATAACTCAATTCAAAATTACCACCTGGTGTAAAACTGGGTTTACGGGTTGTGACATTAAATGCTCCAGCGGTTGTGTTTTTGCCAAATAAAGTGCCTTGTGGCCCACGTAATACTTCTATTTGTTCAACATCTATAAAATCAAGGGTAGTTGCTGCGGGCCGAGCATAATATACACCATCTACATAAAAGCCAACACCTGGGTCAATACCATCATTTGTTAAACCAAAAGTAGAGCCCAAACCGCGAATATTTAGCCCTGTGTTACGTGGATTGGAAGAATATAATTGTACCGAAGGGATTAATTCCTTTAAACGATTAACGTTGAAAGCGCCTGTTTCCGCTACCAAAGCACCACCTATAACGGTAATTGGAATGGGAACATCTTGCGCTACTTCTTTACGGCGGCGAGAAGTGACAACAATTTCATTCAAAGGGTTATCACTCACCAAATATATAGTCAAAGCCGTAGTTGGTAGCGTATTAACGGTTACTTCTTGCTGTTTGTACCCTACAAAGTTTGCCAATATTGTAAAAGGTAGTTTGTCATATTGAAGGCTAAATTGCCCAGAGGTATCCACAATAGCATACCGATTTGTGCCTTTTATGACTACATTGGATCCAATCAATGCGCCATCAGCATCGCGTACTGTACCAGAAATAAGGTTTTGTGCATCACTTTTAGTATGCACCAAAAGCAAAGCGAATAGAATAGTAAAAAAAGTGGAGGTGATTTCTTTTGTATAATACTTCATAGTGTTCCTAATTAAAAGTGAATTAATCAAGTTAAGATAAAGTCACAAAGGTACTTCTGATTTTATATAATTCCCATAGAATTAGTATGAATTAATTGTTAAAAAATTATCCCCTCCATATTTTGCATAAAAAAAGCATTGAAAACCAAATATAAGTATTTGATATTCAATGCTTTTTGACAAATGAATAGATGAAATAAAAATTTATTTATTTTTTCAAATAGACCAATTTTGTTCTTCAAAATTAAATTTACCTATCGCCAAATCTTCAATCGTCATTTTTTGAAGTACGCGTAAGGTCTCATTCCGCAGATAAACTAACGCATGATGAATATTGCAGGTATCCTCATTTGGGCAGTCTTTACAAGTCTCATAAAAGTTAATCGAGGCACACGGCACCCAAGCAATAGGCCCATCAATAAGTCTGTAAATATCAGCAATCGTGATCGTTTTAGGTTCTTTTAACAGATAATAACCACCAAAACTACCTTTTACACTACTGATAATATGCCCTTTGCGCAGTTCGGTTAATATTTGTTCTAAAAACTTGATAGGAACATTGGCTTTTTCAGCAATATGGCCTGCACTGATAAGTTCTTCCTTATTATTCACAATTTCGATCAGTGCTTTTAGCGCATATTTCATTTTTTTTGAAATCATAATCTTTACTTAGTCTGCTCTTTTTTGAAATAAACCACAAATTAAGGGTTATTTATGTTTTTTTACTTTTTGCGCTTTTTTTAAACTCAAGGGATTTTTATGTGTCATTTTTGATTTACATATTTACCAAGCAATAAACCGCCTTTTCACCTAAAAAAACCTCATCGCCCATTCGCCTTCTTCCAAAACCCTTCCATTGACATATAAAAATCAACAGCATGTTGCTCCGTCGGTTCAAACCTCGCGATCGTTTCGTATTGCGTAAACATCACGCGGATTTGTTGTTCGTCTATTCCGCTTCGGTGCGCTAATTTTCGGTAATAATCTTCGTCCATTCGGTAAATTTGATTCGTCGCAGGGTCAATGGAGGCCACTAGGCCGTATTTTTCGCGGATACTGGCCAAAAATAACTTCATGGCTTGTATGCTAATGCCTTTGAAATTGCCCGATTTGAAATGTAAATTGCTAATGGTTTTAATAAACTCGTACGATGAGTTTTCGTTTTTGGGCAATACCGGAATAGCGCGCTGTTTGCGCAAGGTGCGGAACACCAAGTACAACAGCGCCAAACCCAATAAAATATACCATGCCCAAGCCAATGCTTCTTTTTGTAATATAAACGACAATAAATGCTCTTCGGGTAGCTCGTCGCCACCCGAACGCCGGTTGTTTCGGTGCCTTGTCAATTGCTCGGACACCCTGCTAAAACCATCCCACCAAATAGGGCCTTCCTCCAAATACGACAATACGCCCTCCGTATATGGCTGTGCATCGGCCCGCAGTAAGTTCATATTGGAGAAGTTAAGCGGTGTGGTATGGAGTAAAAAACGGCCTTTACCGTGGGGAAAAACAGCAAAATTGACCATCGAATCTTTTTCGAGATAACCAACGGGAAAGGGTTGCTGCTCCATACAAAAAACATACGATGGAATATAAGACCACCGATAGGGCTGTGTGCGGTTTTGTACCGCATATTTTACTTGGTTGGATTGGATACTATCTGGTGCCAACAAGCGCATGGTGGCACTACTATCGAAGTATTGTTCGTAATCGTCCCAGCCTTCGTGTTCGGTGCATTCATCGTAGTAGATGAGGTTCATCAGGTCGAAAGGAATCGTTTTACTGATGATTAATGCGGTATTGCCGTTGTTGACGAAGTGAAGCAGACTTTGGGTATCCATAGAGTCGAGGTACAGCCCTGCTCCGATAAAGACGTAATTGCCATTGGTGAGGGTTTCTTTTTGGGGCAATGTTTGGGCTATATTGCCCTTTATATCGGTCAGTGTTTCATTAGGGAAATAGTTGTCCAGTATTTGATGGAACACTTTGCTACCGTAGGGTTGGGTATTGCTTTCGCTATATACGGATTGTTGCGACCCCGATTCATTCCAATCGTAACGCGGTTTTTGGTTGCTTTTTCCTAAGGCATAAAATAGGATGATAAGCAACCCTGCTAATGCTGCGAGTATGTAAAATTGTCGATTCATTTATATTTATGCAAACATAGGGCTTTTTTCTAATTCCCGTCTAGTTTTTCCAATTCCGACATAATCAGGTGTACGCCTTGTTCGCTCATGGGGGTAAGCGGCAGGCGTACTTCGCGGCTACAGATGTTTTGGAGTTCTAGTGCGGCTTTTACGCCCACGGGATTGCCCTCGAGGAACAAAAGACGATAAAACTCCAGTAATTTGGCATTGTATTTCTGTGCCGCTACCATATCCATACGCAAGGCGGCACGAGTCATTTCGGTAAATGGCCGTGGTAAGGTATTGGCAATAACCGAAATAACGCCATCACCGCCAGAGGCTACGATGGGGAGTGTCATAAAATCGTCGCCACTGAGTACTAAAAAATCTTTGGGGCTGCCCTTGATGATTTTCATCACTTGATACAAATCATTGGACGCTTCTTTGATCCCTAAAAATTTATCACTGGCATTGGCCAATCTCAATGTCGTTTCAGCATTGATATTACCACCTGTACGGCTAGGCACATTGTAAATAATAATGGGCAATGGTGATACTTCGGCTACCGCCATATAATGTAGGAACAAACCTTCTTGACCCGGACGGCTATACGATGGATTGCTGCTCAATAAAGCGTCAATACCCTCAAAATTGTAGTTTTTTATCTTTTCTACAAGCAATTGGGTATTGTTA
>JAAFHO010000190.1 GCA_013297575.1 Chitinophagales bacterium | reverse complement strand
CACTCTCAGAAAGCACCTCATTTGACCAAAAACAACTTGTTTTTTGATCTAAAACCACTGTTCAAATTACTATCATTTGTATGTAAGTACGCAGTTAGGCAACTAACTTATTTATATTATGAAAAGACGAATCAACTTATTAGTTTTATTTTTATCTGTAACTATATCCTCATTTGCTCAATCGGCGGATGAAATAGCCATTAAAACAACCATTGAAGCTGAAACTGCTGCTTATTTAGAAAAGGTTTTTAGCAAAGTGTTAGAAGAATTTTGGTTATTAGATGATGGAACTACTGTAGATGTTAGTATGCCTGATGATGTAAATGTACACCTTACCCAATCAGATTTATTAGCAATTCCAGATATTGCTCCTGAAAGCAGTCAATCAACCGCTAAAAAATATGATTATCATGTGTTTGTTGATGGAAATACGGCTTATGCTACTTTTTCTCAAGAAGTTACCATGCTGGAGGGTGGGCAAAAGATTTATTCGCACGAGATACGCATATTGAAAAAAGTAGAGAACAAATGGCGATTACACAATTCTTCTGTACACCAATACATACCAAGAGGGTAACCTAGAGCCACAAGTATCTAATGAGAAATTGAGATTATTTTTTATTTCCAAACAATATCTACCGGTTTATACCGTACATATACGATTGCATACTAATTTTGGAGCAATTAATTATTTGTCCCTAGTCTTTTTATGATGCATTTACTACAACTTTACAAAAAGTAATCTAATCACAATTTTAACCGATAATGTATGAAATCTTACTTGCTTACTAATGTTTTATTTTTGCTCTGTTTGGGCAGTCTATTTGGCCAAAAAAATGAAGAGGCCGCTATTCAGAAACTTTTGGAAAATGAAACAGAAGCGTTTACCAAAATGTCACTAGCCGATGTCGTAAAAACCTACTGGATCATGGACGACAAAACCGTTGCTAATGTAACCATGCCCGATGGGAATCATATGCACATGATATTAGATGATCTTTTAGCACAAACTGAAGTCCCCCCCGAAGGTCACGCAAAAGTTCAAAAAATGGATTTCCGTTTTTCAATTTTTGACCAATCGGCCTTGGTCTCCTTCAAGCAAACAGTCACCACGGAAGAGGGCGATAAAGTAAATTCGCATGAAATCCGTTTTCTAGAAAAAGTAAATGGTATTTGGAAAATACATGTATCATCGGTGCATCAATACACGCCAAAAGGAGATGAATAGCTCAGTTAGTTATCGAAACTAGGGTGCTAAACATGCCAATATTGCGTTTATGTACTAAAAAATCAATTTTGGTCTCTGATTTGATCTATAAACGAAACACTTGTTCGTTTTTCATGTTCCATAGCAAGTTACTATGCTCGTCGTATCCCGCTTTTTAGCAATTATGTCTATTGTTACCTTTAAAGGTGCCTTTTTAGGCGCACAACCTTATGAACTGCAACCTGTATCTGGTCCGGGTGGATCTGAGTATGCGCATCAAAAAGTACAGTTTTGGGACAAAGCCACCAAAGCCGATGGTTTTTGGCTCTTTGAACCGTCCGACCCTATGCCCGATTCTGCCGAAGTGATTGTATTTATGCACGGTTACGGGGCCTACAACCCAATGGCTTATGGCAAATGGATCAAACATTTGGTGGCTAAGGGCAATATCGTTATTTACCCGCGCTACCAATACAACCTGCTTTTCCCACGCCCCAATGCTTTCCCTGCTAATGCTGCAAAAGGCATAAAAGATGCGTTAAAATTGCTTCAAACACCTGGACATGTACAGCCCAAAACGGAAAAAATCATTTATCTCGGGCATTCTTATGGCGGTGTGATCAATGCTAACCTTGGTGTTAACTGGAAGAAATATGGTATTCCAGAACCCGCAGCAATGCTCCTTGCAGAACCTGGTAGCGGCCCCTTCAAAGGCGCACGCTTGGATGATTATAGCGGCTTACCAAAAGACATGAACCTTTTGGTCATTGTAGGCGAGGACGATTATGTGGTGGGTGCCGAATTTGGTTCTATCGTGTTCAATACCGCTGTAAATACCCCCAAACGCAATTTTGTGATCCAGCGCCGCGATACCACTAGCCAATATGGTGTATGGGCATCTCATTCGGAGCCTTATTGCTACGATCTCGACTTTGATATTGGGGTACGTAATTTCACTGCACTGCGGGTGCTAGGTACTTCCCGTGTCAATTTTGTCGATTTTTACTGCTATTGGAAACTAGGAGATGCCTTAATTGACTTTACCCGGACGGGGCAAAATGGACATATCGCATTTGGCAATACTGCAGCCCAACGCTTTATGGGCATGCACCCCGACGGGCGACCAGTGCGACCATTGGATGTTATTTTGCCTGATGTGCAAATCAAATTGGTATCACGACGTCAAAATAGTTCCACAACGCTTGATTGATCATTTCCGTCATATACACGTTATGGGTGCGCCCGGTGCTGGTACCACAACGCTCGCCAAAGCTATTGCGGCTCTATTACAATACCCGCATTTTGATGCCGATGATTACCATTGGTTTACGTCCGATCCCGAGCCTTATCGCCGCCGCCGCAACCGAGCACACCGCTGTCAATTACTCGCAGCAGACTTATTACAACACGAAAAATGGGTCCTCAGTGGTTCTTTATGCGATTGGGGCGATGAGTTTGCCTCAACATTCGATATAGTGCTGTTCTGTACCGCACCTACTGATGTGCGCCTCGCACGGATACGCGCTCGCGAGACCGCACGTTACGCCGCAGGAAGGCTCGAACCCGATGGGGACCTGCACACTGTTTTTTTAAAATTTTTGGATTGGGCTTCGGAATATGAAACCATGCCAGAGCGGCCGCGTTCCTTGGTATATGAGCGCGATTGGGTGACTAAAAACTGCCGTCGCCCTGTTATTTGGGTAGATATGGAACTAGGGATAGCAGAAGCATTGGCTCAAATTAACAAGGCTCTAGGAACGATAAAAGAATAAGTTAGCACTTTTGGGTAGATTAGTTTTTGCTCAGACAAGTATCTTTTAGTGCGAATAGTGGGGCTATTTAAACTAAAAGATGTGCGGTATGAGCGAAAAGGAATCAGCCAAAAGTGCTAACTTATTCTTTTATCGTTCCTTATACTAAAAAAAGCCCCGAAGCATTTACTCCGGGGCAGCATCCGTGTTTAGAAACGTTTACGGATGGTTTTTAAGGTGGCTACTAAAGAGAGCCGATAAATCATATAAATGCTGCCTACCTGTTTTTACATTAAATACAATTATCCTATATTTTAACTACAATTTTCGACAATCGTGGCCCTTTTTTGCTGGTCACCACGATGAGGTACACCCCATTGGGGTAAGCAGCCATCTCTATTTTAGCCATTTCAACATTGCCCAATGTCCGCTGGAATACGACACGGCCATACATGTCCAAAACAGATAGTTCCCAAGGTCGATCGGTGTAATATTGGACGGTTAATTTATCTTGCGCTGGGTTTGGATAAACGGATAATTGATAACCAATTGGGGTGATATTTTGAGTAATATTAGTGCTGTCGCATAACGGAGCGCTAGTCGTAATCAATTCAGAAAAGAAATTGGCCAAATTACCCTCTCGCAACGTGGTGTTATCATAAGCGTGACAAGGGTAGTTAACTTGATCAGCGCAACTGCCTTGCCCAAATAGGAAATTATAAGGAAAATTGATGCTCGTAAATTCATCGTGGATATTATAACCATAATTATGCACCGTATTCCATTTACTAATAATTCTACTGCCATACACTTTTGGGGTATGCGCAATACCATAACAATTATAACCATTGGTAAAACACCAAGACAAACCCTGATAAACAACGCCACTATCTATTGGAACGACCAAATCGCAAGGCTGGTGGAACGAAAAAATGGCTGGTTTCGGTTGGTTGGCTTTATGGTATTTTAATAGATCATTGGTGACCGCGCCATACATATTACCCACTGCTTTGATCGTGTAACGGATTGTGGTGGGTGCAATATCCCCTTCGATATCCCCTAAATCGGGCCGAGGAATGGTATTTGAGGAAAATGTTTTATTGAGGTTATAGATACAGGATGCGGTATTGGGGCTTGGCTTGGGCGCATCGGCAATTTGGTAGGTTTGCGGCATCCGTTCGAGGGTAGTATCCAGCAGTGCAATACCCAATGCAACAAAAGCACCTGCACTTTCTCCAGCCACAAAGACATTACTGGTATCGATCCCCAACTGAGCGTACCTGTTCACCAGATACCGCACTGCGCCTTTGCCATCTTGTATGCCTCGGTACAAAGCCCTGTGCCATTCGGCGCTATCGGCGGCAAACACGCAACTATAATTGGGGTAATTGCAGTTCCAGGGATTATCATCCGAAATAAACCCCAATCGGTAGTCGATACTCGCTGTAACATAACCTCTTTTGGCAAATTGCTGGCAAAGATTGGTGATACTTGGGTCGTCCTTATTGCCAGCCAAAAATGCCCCACCGTGTACCCAAACCAATAAAGGCCGTTTTAGCGCAGGTGTTGGGTTGTCACAAACAGGCGTATAAATATTCATTTTTAGCGTATCAACGCCATTATTGAAATTGATGGCTGTACCGTAAACGACATTGAGTGTACTGGTATAATCATACTGCTTGTCGATCCATTGCTGTGCTTGGGCAACAACAGCGAATAAAAGAGGGATAAAAACGAGTCTGAATTTCATTGTTTGTGCGTTCTTTAATTAAGTAATGAGATTTAAATAAAGGTACCTCACCCGCACAAAATTAGTCAAAAAAACGCACCTCCGCCTAACATGGCCACAAAATCGTCTTTTTTCCTACGCGAAATTTCTACTTTTGAGCCATCGCTCATTTCTGCGTAGCCGCCATCGGTTTTGATATAACGCCGCAAATGGGCCAGATTGATGATATGGGAATGGTGTACTCTACAAAAATTTTGCTTTTCGAGTATCGGTTCGTACTCGCCCATCGTGCGCGACACCAATACTTTTTCGCGGTTGGCTAAATGGAATGTCGTGTAGTTAGAATCCGATTGAAGCCGCACAATATCGCTGATATTGACAAACATAAGACCATCGCCCAAGGGCAGAGACAGGCGTTGGCTATCAGATTTTTGCACATATTGAAACAGTTTTTCAAAAGCACCAAAATCCGGCTGTACCGATTGTTTTCGTTCCCGAGCCTTTCCTACGGCGGCTTCTAGTTCATCCATATCAATGGGTTTGAGCAGGTAGTCCACCGCCGAAACCTTGAATGCTTGCAGCGCATATTGATCGTATGCAGTGGTAAAAACCACCGAAAAATTGATTTTTCCAAGATTTTCGAGCAATTCAAAACCAGTCATGTGCGGCATTTGAATATCGAGGAACAATATATCGGGAGGCTGCTGCTGGAGCATGGCTAAGCCTTTGAGCGGATCATTGGCTGTGCCGACAACCTGCACATCGGGGTTGGTCATTTGCAGCATGTTTTGTAGTGCCTCGGTGGCATTGGGTTCGTCGTCGATGAGAATGGCTGTCATGGTATTGGTGAATGATGATGAGTATAAGTAGCGATGAGTCCGGCAGCATGTTACCGGATCATAGGCATGCGCACAATGATTTTTGTACCTCGTGCTTGTCCCGTATCGGTATAGAGGTCTTCAAAATCAAACCGGATATCATTTTCGCGTTGGGCATTAAGCAATTCTAGGCGGTGTTTGATATTGGCCAATCCTGTAGAGCGGTGTGGTTTTGCACGGTCTTTTTCTATTTCTGCGGTACGAATACGCCCCACGCCATCGTCTTCTATTTCACAGATTACGGTGTTTTCATCCATTTTAATCATCCGTATCCAAAGGTGTCCAGGGTCAGTTTTGTGCATTAAACCATGCCAAATGGCGTTTTCAATATGAGGTTGGATCAACATACCTGGAATAGCAATGGCTTCGGGATCAAGGTTGGGATCTATCACAAAATCGAACGCAAAACGGTGATTGAACCGCAATTGCTCCAACTCGGTATAGTACCGCAGTAGTTCAATTTCGCGTGCCAGTGTAACCATCGGAGATTCGCTGTTTTCCAAAATCAAGCGCATCAATCGGGCAAATTTGGTGAGGTACCGACTGGCTTCCCTTGGGTCGTTTTTTAGGATAAAATTTTGAACAGAATTGAGCGCATTGAACACAAAATGCGGGTTCATTTGAGAACGCAATGCTTTCATTTCCAGATCAGCCAATTGTTGACGCACCCGAATTTTTTCTTTTTCACGGTTTTCGAACAAACGAATTTGACGTTGATACAACCACCATATCAGCGCGGAAAGTAGCGCAGCGAGGGCAATTCTAAAAGTCCAGGTGGCCCACCAAGGCGGGAATATAACGACTTGCAGAGTTGTTTCTTCGCTCCACACGCCATCGCTACTTCGCCCTTGTACCCGAAAGGTATATTTGCCCGAAGCAAGGTTAAGATAAGTGGCAGATTTGGCAGCACCTGCATCTATCCAGTTATCATCTGCGCCATCCAAGCGGTATCGGTAACGATTATTACTCCCATCATAAAAATTGATACTTGTAAATGCGATACGCAGGTCATTTTTGCTAAAAGGCATTTCCCAAGGCTGGCCATTTTCGGGGTATTGAGCGGGAATTTCAGCATTCCAAAGCCCTGTAATGTACATTTTAGGGGCGCGTAATTGATGGTTTATTTTACTGGGATCAAAAAGGCACAATCCCGCATCCGTCGAAACCAAAAGGATATTTTGGGCACTATCCAATAACGTAACACCTGTAACCACAGCCGAAGGCAAGCCATCAGAAGGATAAAAAACCCGCACATTACCTGCTTTTTTATCTAAGTAACACAAGCCATTGGTAGTGGCAAACCACATATTGCCGTCGCGATCGGTAATAAAACGATTGACGACATTACTCGTTAAACCTTGATCCCGCCCAAATAACGCCACTTCATTGGTTTGGATATGGTAAACAAAAAGGTGACCATGTCGGCCATTGAGCCATATATTTCCAGCGCGGTCGGCTCGAATCTTATCTGCGGCGGCAAAATTGAGTCCGGTTGTATTAGTCGGTTCTATTTTTTGAAAAATGCCGCTTTTTCTGTCCCATTTAACCAAATGTTTTTCGCTAAACAGGTAAGCAAACCACAAATTACCCTCCGTATCTTCTGTGATCGTAGTCGCCGATTTTAGTGGAAAAGGCGGGTTGTCTCCTTGACTCCGAAAACCATAAAAACGATCGGTTTTGGTATCGAAACAAGCAACGCCATTGCCTGCAACTTTCCACCAAATTAATCCGTGACTATCCCGAAACAAAAAACCAATATAGAACGCCACTGAATCGGGAATTGATACTTTTTCGTATTGATAAGTACTTGTATTGATCGCGTAGCAGCCAGAATTGGTGCCGGCCCACACTTTATTATCTTTATACGGCACAATACCACTGATTTGCTTGATATTATCGGCTGGTTTGTTGAGTATCTCGGTGGTTAGTCCGGTTGTTTTATCAATCGCAAAGCAAGCACTGCTGTATCCATTGAGCCAATATTTATTTTGGTATTCTAGTACGCGAAATCCATCAATTTTGATAGCAATATCTGTAATTGATCTTTTTTGATACGCAGCATTTAGGCTATGATTAGCAAAAACAGCCGGAGGTTTTAACCCTAAAAAATAAATACCATTGTTGCTATGGCACAACCACAAATTACCATCTCGATCCAAATAAGTGACCACACGTTTAAATATTTCATGGGCAACATCCCATTGATCCAATGGTAGCAATTGGTGGCTTTTAAGGTCTAATATCCGTAGTTTACCAATATCCGGTTGCAATAAAAGTAAACTATCGGGCAGCATTCGTGGCAAATGGAAGTACCCGTTCAGTAAACTTTCGCGGTTGCGGTGCAGTACAACAGTGGTGGTTTGGGTAGCCCAATCATAGCGGTATAATAAATTTTGGACGGTAGGATGATCTTGTGTAACCCAAATTGTAATATCTTTTTCGATCCATATATCCACCGCAAAAGAAGCACTATCTAATATGCCCAAAGGCGGCAATACATCGTGCAAAAACGTCTTGGTTTGTTGTTGAAAATCAATGATTTGCCAAGGAAGCACATCGTGTTCGGTTTGCTCCTTAAAAACCACCATACCATTGGGCAGTTCTAATAATCCTGAACAGAAAAAATTAAAACGACTGGGTTGTTCTTGAGGCTTCACAAAGGAGGCAGTCACTTTCAGTTGATCGTTCAATAGGTGTATGCCCGTACCTGTACCTACCCAAATCTGCCCAGAATGGTCCAAGAGTAAAGACAGTATTTCTAAGTCCCCTACCTCAAAGCCCGGTCGAACCGGTAATGCAACTTGTGCAAATGTCAATTGCCGGGTATCCATCATACACAGCCCTTTTTCTGTTCCGATCAGCAGCCTGTGCTTGGGTAGTGCGATCAGCGCCATTATATTATTGGACAGCAAACCTTTGCCATCGGGCTGGTAATAAAAAGTTTGAAACTGCGCCCCATCGAAACGATTGAGTCCATCCTTAGTGGCAAACCACATAAAGCCCTCACTGTCTTGGGTAACATATTCTACCGTATTATTCGACAACCCTTGCGCCATGGTGTAATGACGTGAAAGGGTAAATTTATCGAGTACACCTGCTGAAGCGGAGGCCGCTTGTGCACCTAATTGATCTGCGCCCCCAAAAGCGCAGATAACCATCAATACCCAAAGGCGTGTCGTGTATGCTATTTTTTGCAACAGATCAATTTTAGGTTACAAAGGTCTGTATTTGTTTTATAAATACCATTACCAGTTAATAGATCAAAGTAACCACTTACTCAATGGCGTGGATACTGGCACCTCCCAACTACTCAACCAAACGTGCCAATTGCTATTTTGGGCTATTAAGGAGCTTTCCCCTTACCCACCTTTGCTCAAAATTAACAACCGATGCACACAGAGACACAGTATTATCTATCCAAAGCACAA
>JAAFHO010000019.1 GCA_013297575.1 Chitinophagales bacterium | reverse complement strand
TGGTTATTCGTAGTGTAGGGATACCCCATATTTCGGTTTCTGGGCCAAAATGCACGAAATAATCCGTATAATCCGACATTTTTTCACGGCAAGTGCGGTCTAAAATAGCGGCTAATTGTGCGGTTATACCTTTTACTTCCTCGTCATAAGGCCAAGTGGGCAATTCGATGATAATTTTGATTGAAGGGTTATGTTGTTTTGCTTTTTGTAGGAGCGTTAAAAATATCGGGTGTGCGGGCAAATGACGGATGTAAAACACCTCGTACTGCTTAAAATCAATATGCTGTATCAAATAACGATCAGCGGCAAAATAGTATAAATACAAGTGTCTCCACGAACGCTTGGGCGTTTTCCAGTGGAAGGAAGGCGTGTTGTCGGGGCCTTCATGTTGCAATCCATTTTGATCAAAAAACCAACTATCGCTTTCAGCACCAAAGCCCTGCGCAATCGCCTTACATTTGTCGATTACACCTGTGTTGGCGTGGTCGTCGAAATGGGTCCTGAAATAGAGTAAGGTGCGCATGAAACAAGGTGTTGGTAAAGGTGTTTAAACGGGATTCCGGCCAATTCTGGTTCGTAAAATACGGGGTTATGGAAATTTATATTAATTTGAGTGTTGTATTGGTTAGCATTTAAAAATTGATGCCATGCCGGCAAAAGGTATTTGCCTTGATAACGATACGCTCTCAATAAGCCAATATCCATCACAATCAAGGGGATTTCTTTCCAATGATAGGCGCGTTCGGCCTTGAAATGATACAGATGAAAAGGGAATCCAGTGCCGCACCGGAATCCAATTTGTTGCCTAAATCCCAATGTGCTATCTGTTTCTATGCCCGATTGCTCTAAAATATCGGCTGTTTCTGGAAATGAAAACCGTAAAAAATGTTGTCGGCTGTGGCGCACTGGTGCGTTTTGCCAATCTGCTATCATCTGTTGCTCTTGTTGCCAAAGATCTAGGTTTTTCCACGTGTTAAAACTGGGATGAAAGCCCAATTCAAAACCTTTTTGGCGGGCTTGGTCTCTGATGGTTTTCATTCTAGGTGTATTCAAATCGGGAAAATGATCGAATTTCGTTTGTCGGCCAGTACCAAAAAACAAAAATTTTTGAGCAGCATGGTTTTGGTCAAGAAGCCAGTCAAACGTATCTGCGGGATCGCTTTTTTTACCGCTTTTTACCCGTACATAATCTGAAATGATGCCAGGCCATGGTCGTATTGTTTTGTAACGAACAGCACTTCCCATCAAATAACGGACAAGATTAAATTGGTCATTAAATAAGCGTAAAGTATCCAAATCATGCGAAGCAACCACAGGAGATACTAATTGAGGGGTGCGTTTTGTCAATATTTCGCCCAAAACAATTACCAACTCATCCACTAAAGGGCTTTGATGCAAACCTGACCGATAACAAAGCAACTGCTCTCCGGGCAAAATACCAATATCATCGGTGGTTGCAGGGGTATATTCTTCTATTCGGGAAAGGTGGAAAAATAAGGTAGCCAACCAATCAAACCCAAATCGATGAATCGATGAATTGGCGCTTTGAGGCAGTAAAAACTGCGATATTGCTTGTTTTTTTTCTAGTTCAACACTATAAATCTCCTTATGCTGCCACTGATAGGACTGCATGATCCAAGGGTTTTTAAGCGGAGGTTGCGCACCCATCAATTCAAAAAGCGGTTGGATGACAAAATTGCAAGACTGCTTTGGCGTACCTACACCATAGTATATATGAATATCGTTGGGTGATGCGCTAGTTGTCTGATTCAATACCCATGTGACATCTAGGGATTGAAGCACTGGATGCCCTTTCAGAAAATCGAGGATATACTGTATGCGTGGCAGCAAATATGCTGTTGCATCATCCGTGAGTACATGTATTTTTTGACGCATCCACGCAAAGGTATTGCTTTATAAATAAGCAGTATAGTTACAAGATAAAATTGATTGTATCTTTGCTTGTATTATAAAATAAATAACATACATGATTTATTCATTTAACGGAATAACGCCACAAATACACCCATCATCCTATATTCATCCACAAGCAGCCGTTACGGGAGATGTTGTCATTGGCCAAAATGTATATGTAGGCCCAGGCGCGGCTATTCGGGGTGATTGGGGCAAAATTATTATAGAGGATGGTTGTAATGTACAAGAAAATTGCACGATTCACATGTTTCCGGGCATTACAGTGGTATTGTACGAAGGTGCGCATATTGGTCATGGCGCTATTATTCATGGTGCGAGTATTGGTCGTAATAGTTTGATTGGTATGAATTCTGTTTTAATGGACGAGGTAGAAATAGGCGAAGAGTGTATAGTAGGGGCGCTCTGTTTTATCAAAACCGGCGATAAAATTCCAAGAAGAAGTCTTGTGGTGGGCAATCCAGGTAAAATTATCCGCGAAGTAAGCGACGAAATGATCGCTTGGAAAACTAAAGGCACGGCTTTGTACCAACAATTACCTGCTGCGTGTTTTTCAAGTTTACGTGCTGTTGATGAAAGTGGCGAAACCGCAGCCTCGGTGCAGGTGGATCAATTGGAGGGGTATAAAATTTGGAAAAAAAGCCAAGAATAATCCTTAGGAACGGTGTCGAAATAAAGGTACAATTGATGCACATCTTTTACCCTCATATTTCCTCTTTTTCCGCTTAAATAGGTAGGCTATTCGCGCGAAAAAACAGAAAATCTAAAACTAAAATCTGAAGCCTGAATTTGCACCTTTATTACAACACCGTTCCTAATTTGAATGATTGTTGTACATTTGCTACATATAGGGTCGTAAAATCGGGCCCTTTTTCATCAATTATGAAAAGACGCACCTTTATTTCCTCCTCTGCTCTCCTGGGCACTTCAGCGCTTTTGGGGCAAAGTATGGAAGCATCAGTTTATGAACGCAGCAAAAGTGCCGCCAAAGTTCCACTCAAAATATTAGCGACTGATTGGGGTTTTCCGGGTACATTGGAACAATTTTGTATAAAAGCAAAACAAGCAGGATACGATGGTTTCGAGGCATGGATTCCTCGTGACGAAAAAAAACGAGAGGAAATGCTCAATACTGCAGCCAAACATCAACTTGAAATTGGTTTTTTGGCAGGTTCTGGCAATCCTGATTTTCAAGCCCATTTTGATGATTATGCTAAAGGTGTGGAATTGGCTGTGGCCACAAAGCCGCTTTATGTGAATACACACGCAGGGAAAGACTTTTTTTCAGTGGCGCAGAACATAAAAATCTTGCAATATGGTATTAATTTAAGCAAAAAATCAGGTGTTTCGGTGTTGTGCGAGACCCATCGCGGGCGCTGCGCCTATAATGCACCCGTTACGAAGGAGTATATGGATGCGCTGCCAGATTTGCGACTTACTGCGGATCTTTCTCATTGGTGTGTGGTGCATGAAAGTCTTTTGGAAGGTTTTGAAGCCGTTCTTGATCAGGCTTTGCCACGCACGGGACATGTGCATGCACGCGTAGGCCATCAGGAGGGACCTCAGGTGAATGATCCGCGTGCGCCAGAATGGAGTAGTGCTCTAAAAGCGCACCTAGGTTGGTGGGATAAAGTAATGAATGCGGCGGAACAACAAAAAAGGCCGTTTCAGACCTTTTTATGCGAATTTGGGCCACCTAACTACCTGCCAACCTTGCCTTATACCCAACAACCCGTCGCAGATCAATGGGGCGTAAACGCCTATATGATGCAATTGCTGCGCGAGCGTTATGGATAATGCTATGTAGTGACACTTATTTATTGAAACAAGTGTAAATATCTCCTCTAACACAGTTACATTTGTGCCCTAATTTAACAAACGTAAAATACGCTAATCGCTGTCAATGAAAAATACTTATTTCGATCTTGTTGCGCAGACTTTTGATTTCCCGCAAGACGGATTTAGCCTAAAAAACAACCGCCTTTTATTTAACGAGATTGATGTGCAAGACCTGATCGAAAGGTATGGTACTCCCCTCAAACTGACGTATCTCCCTAAAATTGGAGAAAAAATTCAAACGGCAAGAAAGTTGTTCCGTAGTGCCATGCAACGCTATAATTACAACGGCAAATATGTTTATTGCTATTGTAGTAAAAGTTCGCATTTCGCTTTTATCCTTAATGAGGTATTGGAAAATGGTACGCAGTTAGAAACATCATCTTCTTTTGATATTGATTTGGTACGGCGTTTATACAAACAAGGCCGCATCAACAAAAGCACCATTATCGTCAATAACGGCTATAAACCGTTGGAGTACGTGCAAAAAATTGCAGGTTTGATCGATGAAGGATTTATCAATATTATTCCTGTTTGTGACAATGCAGAAGAATTGGAGCGTTACAACCAAATTGTGCAGGCGGAGACGATGAATATTGGTTTGCGCATGGCTACAGAAGAAGAACCCAATTTTGAGTTTTATACTTCTCGCCTTGGTATTCGGCAAAGCGAAATCATGCAGTTTTATACCGAACGTGTTCAAGGTAACCCTAAATTTAACTTAAAAATGCTCCATTTCTTTGTGGATACGGGCATTAAAGATAATATTTACTATTGGAGCGAACTCAAAAAAGGGATTAAAACCTATTGTGCGTTGCGTAAAATCTGCCCAACACTCAATGCCCTTAATATAGGAGGAGGGATGCCGATCCGTAATTCGTTGGGTTTTGAGTACGATTATTCTTATATGGTGAACGAGATTGTACGCATGATTAAAGAGGCCTGCGATAGCGAAGGTGTACCTGAACCGGATATTTTTACAGAATTTGGTAAATATACGGTGGGCGAAAGTGGCGCTACCATTTTCTCTGTGATCGGGAAAAAGAAACAAAATGATGCGGAAGAGTGGTATATGTTGGATAATTCCTTGATTAATACTTTGCCAGATAGCTGGGGTATTAAGGAGCGTTTTATTTTATTGCCGATCAACCACTGGGATAAAGAATACCAACGAGTTAATATTGGCGGTATCAGTTGTGATAATGCAGATTATTACAATTCGGAGGCGCATATCAACCAGGTTTATTTACCTGTTTATGATGAAAAGGTGGATGAACCCATTTATATTGGCTTCTTTCATACGGGTGCGTATCAAGAAGCCTTGAGTGGGTATGGTGGTTTGAAACACTGTCTACTACCCTCGCCAAAGCATATTTTGATTGATCGCAATTATTACGGCGAGTTTACCGATTGGGAAATTTTTCAGGAGCAGGATGCTGAATCTATGTTGAAAATACTTGGTTATCTCTAGTTTTACATGTTAAGCCCAATCAAAAGAATGCTTCGACGCTGGTATTGGAAACTACCGCGCACCGAGTCTGGCGATATCCAATGGATACGGTATGCCCGTCGTTTGATCCTAAAAATCACGCTATGGTTTTTTATCATTTCGATTGGTTCTACCGTTCTATATCGTTTTTTGCCTGTACCGATTACGCCGCTCATGCTGATTCGTTTGATGGAGCAAGCGGGAGAGAGTGATCGCTCTATGCGCTTAGAAAAAGATTGGGTTTCTATTGACGAAATGTCTCCACACTTACAATTGGCGGTAGTTTGCTCTGAGGATCAGGAGTTTTTGGAGCATGAGGGCTTTGATTTTAATGCGATTAAGAAAGCGTATAAATACAATCAAACGCATAAGAAAAAACGAGGAGCTAGTACAATTAGCCAACAAACGGCTAAAAATGTCTTTCTCTGGCCGGGTCGGTCGTGGGTACGCAAGGGACTGGAAGTCTATTTTACATTCTTGATTGAGGTAATTTGGAGCAAAGAACGCATCATGGAGGTTTATTTGAATATCATCGAGTTTGGCGATGGTGTATATGGCGTGGAAGCGGCAGCATTGCGTAATTATAATAAATCGGCAAAAGATATTAACCGCTCAGAGGCGGCTATGTTGGCTGCGGTATTACCCAGTCCATTGCGGTTGTCTCCAATTAATCCTACGGCTGATTTGCGGGAAAAACAGTCTTGGATTATGCGTCAGATGCGTCGTTGGGGTGGTCAATTGGACTATGAAGACCCCAATACGCCAAAGAAGAAATAAACTATGCACGATAATATCCTTGATCAATTTGATTTTGATGACCATCTTTTTTTAGACGAGGGTGATGACCGCGAAGTAGTGGCAAAGTATTATTCACCCTTAGA
Organism: Chitinophagales bacterium; assembly: GCA_013297575.1. Classification (GTDB taxonomy): domain Bacteria; phylum Bacteroidota; class Bacteroidia; order Chitinophagales; family Saprospiraceae; genus M3007. The sequence goes on along the minus strand of JAAFHO010000019.1, from coordinate 14,526 downwards.
GGGGGAGGTGGCTGCTGCTCGTTTGAGGAGCGAGGGTATTCCTTGTTTTTTGGCCAACAGTACTTCTCAGAGCATTTTGCCTCATTTGCAATTGGTGACACGTTTGCATGTGCGGCCGCAAGATATGGAAACTGCGAGGGCAATCTTAGGCGAGGCAGCAATTGATGCTGGTCAAGATAAAGGTGCCATAAATATTAACTGGAAATTTGCAATTGGATTGATTACTGCGGTGGCCGCTGGGCTATATTTAGCACGGATTTGGGTAGGAATGTTGCCAAAGAAATGAGAAGCATTTAATGCAGAAAAAAAATAAGCGTTTAAGAAATTAATCTTAAACGCTTATTTTTGAATGTAAATTATGGTAAAATTATACCTTATAAAATTTGGTGGCGGAGAGACGGGGATTCGAACCCCGGATACAGTTTTGCCGTATACACACTTTCCAGGCGTGCTCCTTAAACCACTCGGACATCTCTCCAGTTGAATTACTTAATTCGGGGCGCAAAGGTAAGCACATATTTAGAATTCTGAACCTTTTTTTGATTTTTTTATTCTCAATTCTGCTCTTTTGAAGCCAAAACTCTTTCAAACAGACGATTTACTGTATTAATTATCAAATTTGAAGCCAAAACCTATGTACATTTGTGCCGATGATGATTCAAAGTTTTAAAAAGAGATTGTTTAGGCGTATAATAGTAGTCCTCCTTTGGTTAGGCGCTTTATATACTATGGCTGCTTTATTGGGCTTGTTACAACCTTCTATTTCTGTTTGTGATGCGGAGTATATATCATTAGGCTATCTTTTATTGGGTTTATTGTTTTTGTTTTTTAATGAAATTCGATTATTATTGGTATGTTTTGCCTGTAGTGCTGTGATTAGTTTTTTGGTACATGAGCGGTTTCCACAAGAAGAAGAACGGCATAACACAACGCCAATTGGTCAAGTTATTTAATCATCTAAAACTCCCTATTCACATAATGCGTGCTTTTTTTCATAGTTTTGTTTTTGCTTGGGCTGGTATAGTGGATTTTTTTAAAAACCACAGAAATGGCCAAATTCACCTTTTTACTGCCGTATTGGTTGTTTTTATGGGCTTATATTTTGGCCTTTCCAAACTAGAGTGGAGTGTAATTGTATTATGTATTTTTATGGTTACGGCCTTAGAGGCCATGAATTCGGCGATTGAATACCTTACGGATTTGGTGTCGCCAGATCATCATCCATTGGCAGGGAAGGTAAAGGATATGGCGGCGGGTGCCGTACTTTTGTCTGCAATAGGTGCCGCAATTATTGGGATAATGGTATTTTGGCCTTATTTTATGCAACTGGTTCGATAGGCATTTAACGCCCTACTTCCAAACGTACCGAAAATGCTTCTTCCCCTGAATAGTACAATTGTAGTTTAATTATTATTCCTAAATCTTCACTGTCTAAACTTTCTACTTCCCATATATAAGTATTTGCCGTATTGGATGTATATTCAGATTTTTTGAGTAATCGGTATTCCAGCGCTTCTAGGTTTTCCAGTTGTTTTTGCATATCGTGGTAGGCGTTTTGTGACTCTTCCAAAGGTACTTTTGTTGCAATTTTGGCTTCTAGTCGCCATGTATTGTTTACATTTTTTCGGATAATGGTATTTTCGGGATCATCACTGAAGGAGAGCAGTGTTTGATATTCGTTCATTTTGCCAGGTATGGGGTCGTCTTTCATGCCTTCAAAATCTAGGAGGGCGTATGCTATAATGGTATTAATGGTGCTTGTAAATTCTTTATCGGGTGGTCCAAACACACTATCAACAACAATTTCAACCTCGGTCGATGGCCATCCTCCGTTTTGCTCCGCTACGTGTTCTGCAATAAATGCTTTTCCTAAATCGAAGTTTTCCATCCCAAATAATTCTGTTTCGGGCAGGTTATTGGCCATGACTAGGAAGTTTTTATCGCGCCAAAAAAGTGTTGCAATACCGTATTGGTCTAGGGCAATGATCCAGTGGTCTTCCATGCCAGGATGATCGGGTGTGCCCAGTTTTTTTTGGCAAAAGGCGGCTAGTGTATCGGCATCCGAAAACTGTAAGAATACGGCGTATAACGGTTGGTTGCCATCTTGGTCAAAGTAAAAAGTGATGTTATCGAGGCCGTACTGCTTGGGGTCGTATTGGTAAATAATTCTAATACCGCTGCTATCTGGTGCGGCTTCGAAGCCTGTTTTGAATAGCGTTTTGGTAGTGTCTAGTGGCATGTCCATCTTGAATCCAAGTGCGATGGCGTTGTTAAAAGCTGTATTATAGTCTTTTACGTCTTGTGCTTGTATGGTGTATGATGTTAGTAATAAAAGAATGATATATTTCATGCCTATTCACAGCGATTTTTACCGCAAATGTAGGTAAAAGGAAGTGAACGGGCGTAGCGTTGACTTTTGTGGTGGAAAAATTTTATGGTTAAAACATTAAATATACACCGTTTGTCCAGCCAAATCCATCTTGATTGGGATATTCTCCACCACCTGCCTTTACTTGAATGTCTTGGATATTGTATTTTTCCATCATTTTGCCAGTTTCCTCGTAAGTACGTTCATTGAGTTGCTTCCAATGTTCGCGAATTTGGTTGGCAAGCGCATCGTGGCCATATTGTACCAAACCTTTGTAAGTCATCCATTGTAAGGGCGCCCAACCGTTGGGAGCATCCCATTGTTGGCCGGTGTTGGATAGGGTAGTGGCGAGTCCTCCATCTTGCAGAAATTTGTTTTTGAGGTGTTCTGCGGTGCTCGCTGCTTGCTCGCTACTAGCAATATTGAAAAATAAAGGAAAGGCCGCAGCCAAATTCCAACTATTTGATTTTGAATGACTTGTCCAATTGTAATCAAAAAAGAAGCCCACTTTTTCGTCCCAGCAATAGTTCAAAATCGCTTGTTTTCGTAGCCTTGCCTTTTCTTTCATCACATCTGCCGGCACTCGATCGGGCAATTGGCGATAAATTTGGAGTAAGGTTTTTTCAAGAAAATATAAAAGACAATTCAAATCAACTGGCACAAGTTGAGTGGTTTGAATGGTTGACATATTTTGCCCATCAGCAAACCATCTGCTACTAAAATCCCAGCCAGATTCTGCAGCAGCACGAATGTCACGATATACAGATGTTGGTGCACGATCTGATTGTTGCGCTATGTGTTCATCCTCGATATATGCCTCTGGCCGTGGCGTATCTTTATCGTCCCAATATCGGTTCATAATACTGCCATCGGGCAACAAAACAACCCTGCGATGTGAAGGCGCGTCTTGTGTTATTTCGTTTTCTCCAGACATCCAGAAGGCGTATTCGCGTTCTAAGGCGTGGCGGTATTTGAGTAATATTTCGGGGCCGCTTATTTCGCTTAATAATTGCACCATCAAAGCAAAAAATGGTGGTTGCGACCGACTCAGATAGTAACTTCTATTGCCATTTGGTATAAAGCCGTGTTGCTCAATTAAATAAGCAAAATTATCGACCATGTTTTGAATCAAATCAGTGCGTCCATGCGCCCGCAAACCAAGCATCGTAAAATAACTATCCCAATAATACACCTCCCGGAAACGGCCTCCCGGCACGATATAAGGGTAGGGGAGCGGCAATAAAGTGGAAAGCCCTTCTTGATCCGCATTCGGCTGACGTTGCAGCACTATCCATAAGTTTTCGAGATGCTGCTCAATTGGTTTTTCTTCCGACTGATAACTTGAATCAGCAGCTGGCGGTAAGTCAAAATATTGTTCTACAAATATTTTTAAGTCAAAATCTTCGCGCTCGCAAGTTGCGGAATATGCCACCAATATCTCTTCCGCGGTCGTTTTTAATGTGCAATCGGGGAATAATTTAGAGTCTTGAAATATACTACTAGTTTGCACTGCTTCATATAGTGGCGAGAGTTCCTCGATAAAAAAAAGATTATCCATGAGTTACAGTTCCTTGTAATTTTTTGAAAAAATAGAGTCCAATAATCAATATTGTAATAGGAATCAGTGAGAAATAAAATGCGGTTTGCCCCCCAAAATGTTGAAAAATATTACCCGTAATAATGGAGCCAGTAGTGCCACCCAAGGCAGAGAAAATAATAATCAAACCCGACATTAACCCGTGTTTATTTACCGGCAACGAAGTCAGTATCAATGAGTTGATCGCCGGATAAATAGGAGAAAGGAACAATCCAATTAAAGGGAAAATAAAGGCTGCAATAGGCGCGTCCCCCCAGCCAGTCACCACTTTCCCTTGTGCTCCATTGGCCAATGGGATGGCAATCAAAACGAGTGCTCCTGCAAGTAGTAAACAAGTCGTAAGTACAGCATGCCAGTGAAATTTCCGCATTACAATCCCCGCCAAAAGACGACCCAAGGCTGTACTTCCTGCCAATATGCTCGCCATTTGGATACTCAATGTTGTAGGCAGTGACAATACTTTACTGTTAAACGTTGGCAACCAACTCATAATACTTTGCTCTACTAAAACATAAAAAAAGGCACAAAGCACAAAGACCAAAACCAATGGAATAGTCATCATTTCGAACATCTTACTAAAATCTGTGGCCGAAGCAGGAGTTGTCTCTTGCTGGATGGACGATTCATCCAGCGGAGCCGTTAACAGTAATAAAAATGCGACTGCTCCAATACTACCTAATAAGTAATATACATTTAACCACGCCGTGGATTGTGGATTGCTATCATCCATGAAAAAAGTAAACACAAAATAACCGGCTAATACCCCTACCATAAAAAAGGATTCGATAAAGTTCATCAGACTTAGATGTTCTTTTTTATCCTTGGTAACTAATCCAATCGTGCCATAAACAGACATTTTTATCAGGGCAAAACTAGAGCCAATAATCGCAAAAAGCAATTTTGTAGCCCAAAACGCAGGCATAATGGGAAGTAAAAAGCAGCCCAATGTCACGAACCCTAAAGCAAGTAACATCGCTCTTTTGTAGCCAATACGTACAATATACGAGGATAGCAAAAACGAAACTCCCGCAATACTCAAATCCTTAAAGGCTTCCAAGATGGAGGCTGATCCCTCCGATACTCCAAAGTTATGTTGTACTTTTAATATTACCGTGCCTACGCTATTGAGAAGGATGGCGTAAACAAAATAGTTGAGGAATAGGGATAATTTAATTTGCCAGTTGCGCATAATAAAGTTGGTGGATTTTTCTAGCGGCTAAGTAACGGTGATTTTGTTACTTAGTCATCAATTTTAACCCAAAAATCTGTTTTTATTTTCAGTACAGCAACGACAAAGTAATATTATTTCCCGATCTCTAGCCTTACGGAATATAAGCCACCTCCTGCGGCATATAATTGCAATTTCATAATAATCCCTAACGGGTCGCCATCAAGATTTTGAACAGTCCAGATAAAGGTTTTTGCGGTATTGGTAGCGTAATCCGATTTTTTTACTAAATGGTATTCAAGTGCCTCTAAACTTACTAATTGACTTTTCATATTATCAAAAACCGTTTGAGCATTCACAAGAGACTCCTTAATGGCTAATTTTGCCTCTATGCGCCATACATTATTGGTGTTTTTACGGATAACGGTACCGTTTACATCGTCGCCATAAGGAAGCAATGTTAGGTATTCGTCTTTTTTACCCACTACAGGATCTCCTTTAATACCTTCAAAATCCAGTAGTGCGTTTTCAATATACGAATTGATAAGTTGGGTTAATTGTTGATCTACAGGTGCATCGGGTATATAAACCGTGGTATCGGGCTCCGTTACATTAGATTCTTGGGTGTTTTTTGCGTGCATTTCATCGATAAATGCTTGGTCAAACTGGAAAGAATATTCATCAGCCAATTCCGTATCAGGCAGATTTGCAGCCATGATAATTTTATTTTCAAAACGCCATATCATAAACGCTACATTTTGATCATTTATGCTAAGTATCCAATGCTCGGCCAAACGCGGATGACTGGCTGGGCCAAAGGCGGCATTCAACAAGACTTCCACGCTATCTGCGTTTTCAAATTCATAAATCAGTTCGTACAATGGTTTTTCACCGTCTTTATCGAAATAAAAGGTTACTTCTTTTAGGCCTTTTTCATTTACTTTTAGTATGTATTCCTCTCTGAAATCGAGTAAATTCTTCTCTTTTTTGAGTTTGTTGCTTAGTTGAAGTGCATCCTTTTGGGACATAGATAGTTTAAAACCGATTTCAGTAGTAGATAGGAAAATCGTTCCGTAATCATCTATTGTTTGGGCTGTTGTTTGGGTTGCAAAAAGCAATAAGAAGGCAATAAATAATGTATTTTTCATGTGTAAATATTTTATCGTTCTTTAGGAACGGCTTATCTTTTTTAGATATTTTTGGATTCGTTTTGAGTGGCATTTTGTGTTGTAATCTGCTGTACCAGATTAACACGAGTAAACAACCAATCTGCGCAAAATTTCACAATAACTACTGCAATAGCGACCCATTTTGCTTTGTTCCACGCTGGAAATGCGGGTAATAAATGCATCGTAATAACCATCAAAAAGGCCAACATGACCAATAAATGGACAAATGTTTTTATCATTTCGGTCCACGGCTCAGCCGTTTTATATTGCCCATTCCTGAAATAATGGAATATTAACCCTACAATATATCCCGCAGTCATGGTATTCGTTTGGATATTGATTGTACTTAAACCCTTTGAATCTCCTTCTTGAAAAGCATTAAAAGAGAAGACAATAGCAAACATTATCATTACTCCTCCCATCACTATACTACCCATAAGCAGGAATATTTTCTGCAAAATAAGGTGTTGTACAGGTTGCCCATTCAATGCAAATACCATACGAATTAATGCAGCACCTACCATCAGAATAACTTCCCACCAAAACATAAAAATAATCGGTTGCAGATCCCAATGGAGTATCAAAATACCATGTAAAATGATAAAAAGGGAAAAAAATGGTATCCACCAAGGTTTGGGCTGTTGGGCTAGAGATCCTAATCGGCTTAAATTATCAGGCATAGATGAATGGTCTTTTTCGAAGTAAATTGGTATGCCTCTAAGGATTTTTTAACGGATAATTCCTATTGGAAAATCCTGCCCAAAGCCATAACTGGATGGATATTGTGCAGTTCCTTTGTATTTTTCTGTTAAAATGGGTACTTGATCTTGTAAATATGCATCCATTTCCTTGATCGTTACCTTGCCATCACCATTGCGGTCGGCTGCTCCTTTGAAGCCTTCCAATAGCGCAAATGTAAATACGCCATGCCCCAATTGAGCAAATTCGGAAGCATATTGCTCGCTTCCTGCTGCTGTGAGCCAATGCGTACCTGTGGAACGTGCCAACTGTGCGATGGCTTTTTCCTCGGCGGCTCCACGCGATGTAAATGCCTGTAATGCACCCGATGAATGACAGGCATCCAAGATAAACACCTGTTTCTGTGCTTTTATTTTTGTGGAATATTCCTTCAAATCTTGTGCCGAAATGCCTTTTTGCGCCAAAGCACCCTCATTACCATAAATTTGAGTCACATCATTAGGTACGAGGTAAAAGGTTTGCGCTTCGTTCATTACCCCGTGTCCCGCAAAATAAAACACAAATAAATCTTCCGCTTTGGCAGTTGCACTCACCTGCTCTAATGCCGTTAATATGCCCTCTTTTACGGCTTTATCGTTGAGGATAAAATAGTCCTTACATTCAGCTACCACACTCCCACAGTTGTTTTTCAACTGATCGCGCAAGGCCGTTGCATCTGCTTCTGCATAGTTGAGGTTATATTTGCTATTTTTATATTGATTTACCCCGACAATTATGGTATATAAGGTAATGCCTGGCATTTTTTTCTTTTCCTCTGCTGTTGTTTTATACTGTATCGTGATCTCTTCAGCACGGCTTTCGGTGCGTTGGTTGTTGATAGCAATAGCACGAAAACGATTTTCTCCGGGCAAAAGTACAACTTCAAAATCGCGTTGAGATTGGTTGCCACCTGCTACAACTGGCTTGAAACCACGCGTACCATCATTGAGTAATTTGCCATTTTGGTACAAGCGCATTTCAACAATTTTTTCTTCTTTACCATCAGCTTCCACGCTCAAAATGGCCGTTTTTTGTGAAGATTCGTAGTTTGGTACGTTTTCATCTTCTACTTCTAAGTTGCGCAAATTAGTATTGGATTTGTTCACAATACGGACCGTTGGTGGTATTTTTAAATTATTGAAATCAACAGGGACAACCGATTTTAAGCCTTCGCCGTACATCACATCATGCAATAAATTAGGGGTGTAAAAGCCTTCATACAATTGTTCCAGCGGAATTTGGTCACGTCCTTTGATATAGTACATTTGTTTTAACCCGCCAGTAGATCCGTCGAATCGACCATCAGGGGTTGAAACAATCCAGTCATTACCATCTTCTATGAGGACTACACGTGCCAGTAATTTACCCGTTGCCATATCCCATACTTTTAGATCTTCATCATAGGAGAGCAAAAATCGGTCGTTATCAAAAAACAGGACACCCGAATACGGCAATCGCTGTTGTTTTAGGGCAAATTTAAGTTGGCCAGTGGACACTTCCACGATATTGATTTGTGTTATGCCAAATACAGTTTCATCAGCTGCAATTTTATTAATGATGTATTTACTGGATGGGCTAATGGTTGAAAAATTATCGGAATAAGCGATTTCTGCACCTTTATTGATGATTTTACCTGTTTGTGCGTCTAGTTTTAACAGATTACCGGTTTGGTTCATTACCCAAACTTGTTTGCCACCTTCCGCAAAAACGGGGTTACTCAACGGGGTGTTTTCATCGTAATTCCAAATCATCCGTTTTTGAATCAAATCAAAACTGGCTATGCGGTGTTTCTCCGCTCCTTCGGTCTCGTTTTTCAAATGTACGATTACTTTGCTTCTATCAAGTGGAGAACGTTCGATGATAAAACCTTCATCGCCGCGCGAAAAATGATCGATAAACCAATCGTCACCATAAATTACTTGCTGTTTCTGTTTCCAATTACGGCTATCCAAAGTAAAAAAACGATCACTATCTGTGACTAAAACAGTGTTGTCATCGTAAGCCCGAATTTCCATAACGCTACGCCCAACACCTTCTTCAATCGTAATATCTGAAATGGCAGAACGGTTATCGCCCAGGGTATATGATTTGAGGAGGTAATTATTTAAGGATACGCCACCCACCATCAATACTTTCTTTTGAGCGGGCAATAGGCGATATATAGAGCGTTGCAAATAATTATATTCGTCACAACCTTCCAGTACGGGTAATAAATTGATTCTAAAGCCTTTAGGGTCAAAAAAGAGGTGTTTGTAACCAGCGAATATGCCTTTGGATTCACCCATTGTAGCATTGGCTAAATTAAATGGACTGTATGGAAAAAAGCCAATCTTTTTCAGCAATCGGCCTGTTTCCAAGGAAAATGTCTCGAAACTAGTTGAAAAAGCGAATTTGCCTGTGTTTGAAATTTCGACACCTCGATTTTTTTCCAAGGTTCTACGCTCCGAAAAAAACCAGGTTTTTACATCGAAAACGTGAAATTTATCTGCACACGTGTAGATAATTTTATTGTGATGATCATGGTTATAGCGCATGATCTTATCATCATTTTCAAAATCATCGTTTTTGAAGGTCAAGTTGGCTTTGCGCAATGATTTATAAGTATTTCCATCGTATTCCTCTACTTGGTAACGAGGGTTGGGGCTGCTTGCTTTTTCGTCATCGTAATCGAGATAAGTATTGGTGATGATATTGCCGTTGGGCAGGAAAAACATAGGTAGCGGTGCTCCAAATTTTTTCAATATTTTTCCTGTATTGGCATCAAATAACAGACCGGTTCGTTCAAATCCGGCTGCTAATATTTTTGAGCCATCTGGACTTAATTCGGCACTGATGGTAAAGCCATATCCTCCTGGTTCATCTTTATCATTACTACTAAATTCTGTAATTTTGGTTGCCTTACCTGTATTTAAGTCTATTTTATTGAAGGTGTTTTTATTATTTTGGCCATCAAAACCAAAGGCATATAGTGTTTTACCGTCTAAAGAAAGTACTGTATTGGCATATTCAGGAATTTTGAACTGGGTGTTTTCCCATTCCAAGGTGCGTAAATTGATAAACCGAATCAAACCTGTGACGTGGATGACCAGTCGTTGTTGGTCGGGTGTAAAAAACAGGTGCATGGTGTAGAGTGTATCCATACCTTTCCATTTCAGGGTTTTGAGTAGGTATGGGCCGTTCAAATCCCAAATTTTTACTTCATTTTTTCCAAGTGTAACCAGGGTTTGGTCGTCTTTTGAAAAAATATACTCGCTACATTCGTGTGCAGCAGGTATCCGTAATTCAGGGGTTTGTGCAGGTAGTGTGAGGTATGCGCACGCCAGTATGAGTATGGTAATTATTTTGTTCATTATTAATATATACTTTGAATTTATGGATACTTTGATTGATACTAGGGGGGCTATCGCTTCATTGTGGTGACTTGCATGCTCACTTCCGATCTTTCCAGTTTTCCGTTTTTATTATTCCCAGTCACCGGCTTAAACGAGCGTGTTTTGGCGTTGACAGCGGTCACCTCTTCATCTATAAAAATAAAGCCATTGTCTTTGTGGGTGCGTAATGGAGGAAAAACCTCGGTACACGCAAAGAGTTGAAGGGTTTCTACACCGAAAGGAGCAGCACATTCAAATTCTTGTGGAACGGTGATATAGTTGCCTTGATCGGACGTTTTCATGGGTTCGTTTTCTAATAGTAATACTTTTTGGCCATCGGCGGCGTGATAGACCAATCGAAGAAAGCAGGGGCGATCTGTTTTTACGGCAATTTGCATACGTTCGCCTTCGTTAAAAATTTGGTGACCAAAACCTTTGCTCGTCATTAGTTCGAGCGCGAAATCTCCTTTTGAGGGCTCTGGTTCGGGAGTAGGCTCTGGAACTGGCTTGGGATCAGGACTTGGTTTTGGTTCAGGTGTTGCTTCGTCTTCTACGATTAAGTTGCGCGTATTTTTGGCTTTTTCAAAAAAATCGGGTTTCCAAGGTGTTTTTTGTTGGGTCAAAATAGCTGTTACAATCGTTGCTTTTGCTTTAGCCAATGGTTTTTTAGCGCTTAAATCGTATAAAACCGCGTTGATTTGAATATTGCTACCTTGTTCTGTAAAGTTGCCACACACCACAAAAGCATCCTTGCTGACGAATGCCTTTTGTTCGGTGAGGTTATTGGGGTTTTCACGAACCGTAATACCAGCCTTGGGTAATTGCAGGATCAAAGCGAGGTATAAATCGCGGGAAAACATAGATCCCATTCTGGTATCATCCAAGGTAAAATAATCCAAACGCACCGATTTGCCTTTGGTAATACTTGCCTTCTTGGCTAATATTTCTGCAATATTTTTGGCGAGTTCTATTGTTTCTGCCGATTGGGCAGAGAGTCCGACAATATTGGATAATAGGAGTATAAATAGCGATATTAAATATTTTTTATGCATAATGTTTTGGTGTTTTTTACTAAGTTTGGGCAATTCCCTATTCAGCCTAGAGTAAAGTACTGGTTTATGATTTCAAGCCCTTTCTTTTTCGACATTTTCCGTGGTGTACCTTTTTCCATTCTTTTTCTGCAACTTCAACATATTTAAGCCTTGGTAGTATGGCTCGAAACTGCTTGCAATTACATCCTTGCGATAGGACATAATAGTACAGTCTTAGGTCTGGGACAATATTGTGATATCGCATCACAACCGGGCGTTTCATAACGATAAAACGCATCGGAAAATCGGTACTATCCAATTGATCTACTATCGGTCGCAATACCCATAATGCTTTCCATGATGCGGTGTCGTGGTCAAAATTATACTGCATGGACAAGGCATAAATATGGATTGCAGTGTGTAAAAAATGACTAACTTGGAGGGTATTGGAATCGGCGGACTGAAGTTCGGCGAGGATAATCTCCGATTGTTGCGCACATTGATTTAGAAGAAGTACTCTTTTGATATTGTTGCCCGTTACAAAAACAGAGTCTTGACACTGTTCATAAAGTCGTATAAGCCGCATCATTTGTTGTTCTTCAGTGGACTGTCCCCTACAAAGCGTAGGGAACAGCACCACCAATATGTATATGGGAATTTTGTGCATGATTGAATACGCTATTGGTGCGAAAGTTCCACCATGAGCGGTACAACACCACCGTGTTGGAGGCCTTTTACTTCAAATCCTATTGCATTGAGGTCGTATTTTACATCACCTTTTTCGATCAAGCGATTACCTAAGGCAGCGCGCATTTTAGCCGAAAGTCCACCAGTAGTGTTTTGCATGGTAGCCATTACTGTTTTTACATCAAGTTGGCTGGTGGAATATAGTATGAGCATATAATCGGTACCTTTATTTTCGTCCATTTTTACTATTTTAGTATCGGACGGGAATGCAACGGTTGAATTGGGGCCAATATGTGGCGACATTAAATCGTCAAAAGGGAGAATTTTATTGATCTTCCCGCTTAAATCAGTGGCGAAAGCATAGATATATACTTCTGTATTGGTATTGACATAAAAACGAAATTTAGTACCAGAGGCATAAGATTCGTCCATGCGGTAAGCCACTAAATCCTCTCCTATTGTATTAACAGGCAATTCATCCTCTACGATAAGGTTGCGGGTGAGCACTCTGCTGGCTTTCATGGCTGTTCCAGTATTCAGCGTAAATTCTACATTGCCTTTGAGCAAAGTTTCGATGACTGGGTCGGGTGTTGGCTCCGGTTTGGGTGTTGGGGTGGGTTCGGGTGTCGGTGCGGGAGGTGTTATTTCTTCCACGCGAGGATAATACGCCTGTATTCCAATGAGGGAATAATTGCCATACTCGGTATAAGGTATCCATACAAAACCACCATCGGCCCATTCATTGGTCCAAGAGTTCATGACACGAAAGCAACCACCTGCTTTTGTATCGTCATATCCTACAACACACATGGCATGTAGGCCATGTTTTCCACTTGGGCCACCATCCGTTTCTGCCGAATGCCATACTTCACCAGGGCTGTAAAAACTTTCTGGTACTTGTGTGCCAAGTAGGACAGGGTAACCTTCGGAAAGTGCTTTTTTAGTACTGTTAATTTTATCTTCGGGCGTGGCCAAATCCCAATCCCAAAGGGTTTGGTAATCCGAAATTACATAATCTTGGGCTTCCAACAAATCTTCAAATTCAATTTCGGTAGCACAGTTGTCATAAGGCACCGATTTAAGCAAGGAGACACCCAACGATTTCATCAATTCGCAGGCATTGATTGGATTAGAGCCGCCTTGGCAATCTATATCACCATCATTTTTTATACTTTCGTAAACAAATGAAGGCGAAAAAGCCATACTATTAATTTTTGCTTTGTCGGTCACATTGTATTCTTTGGCCCACAAAATAGTACGCATAGCATACGCAGCTGCAAATGCTACACAAGTGCCGTATTCGCCCTGATTGCCGGGAGTTGGACAAAATTGTTCTAGTGAAGCCTTTGCAGGCAATGCTTTAAAACTACGGGTACTTAGTTTTGCTTTATAAGGAGTGGATTTGTATTGGGCACGGTCAATGACCATACCTGTTTTAGGTTTTTGTGCTACAATGGTACTGATAAACACAGATTGAAGCAATAAGAATAAGGTGCAAATGTTTTGTAGATTTCGCATAAAAGCATCGATTTTTGAAACAATAAAATTACACCGAAGGGATCGGGCTGGATTATGATTACTTTTTATGCTGCAAAAGTCCGGACTATACTTGGGTTGTACAATCGGGCGAATACTGTATTTGTCTAGGGTGTTTACCTAAATATTTGACTTTGGTGGGTTAAAACCTAATATTTTGGCTAAACTTATTTTACAGTATATTTAGATTGATGCCCTTCCTAAACCCTTTTAATGATCGAGTTTAGTGTTGTTGGGCGTGGCTACGCGTTCAAACTTGCCAGCGTACGATAAAAGAGCCGTTAGGCTCGGATCATGTTGTAGCGGCGGATTTTAATCCGCTGACAGATGCAGAACAAGTTATGGAGAGCCGTCGGCTCGATACATATTTCTTCAGATTTTCATGCGCTCTTATGATGAACCAGTCTATAGCGGAACAATGACTTGAATGGCAACTCCTGCTCCTTCTGTGCCAGTTATGTTTAATCGTCCGCCACACAGTTTTGCACGTGCTCCCATACTTTGCATACCCAAAGAATGAACCATATTTGAAGCAAAGCCTTTACCATTGTCTGTAATATTAAGGTAAACAGCATTTTGATCAGAACGCAAGGACATGCTTACAGCACTCGGTTCGGCGTGTTTTATTATATTATTCACGGTTTCTTGTGCAATACGGTACAAAGCAGTATCGCGTTCATTGTTCGGAGCAGCGATGAATGCTTGAGTATCAGTGTCCAAATGAATCGTAGTTTGGGAAAAAGACAGCCAAAACAAATCTTCCAAAGCTGCGGATAGTCCCAGTTCTCCAAGGCTGCGCGGCATCATTTGGTGTGAAAGTTGGCGCACCTCTTGTCCTGTTTGATTGAGTTGTTGGATCAG